>NZ_NWSW01000066.1:0-16771 GCF_002531805.1 Rhizobium sp. M1
CCATCCAAAGTCTCGATCTGCCCTATATCGACAGCGAATATCTGACATCGAGCCTCAAGGACATGGGACTTTCCATGTCAGGCCTGATGAAGACGCTGATGCCCGGCACGGATGTGATCGATCCAATCATCGTCGACGGCAAGACCGCCGAAGAGGCGATCAAGAAGATCATCGCCCCGAGCCTCGACGCGCTGGCGGAAACCCTGTTCAAGGGCAATGCCGATGCCATGGCGCAATACAAGACCAATTTCACGACGATCTTCACCGCGCTTTGGGCGACGATGCGACCGGGCGGCAGCGTCGAAACGATCAAGGCCGACCTTGCCAAGCTGATCGACAAGACCGCGACGGCGGCGCCGGCAGGGGTCGATCCTGTCAAATACAAGGCGGCGCTCTCTTCCGGCGTGATGTCGGTGCTTACCGCATCCCGCTCCATCTATGCCGGCCTCAACATGACGAGCCCGACCTGGGACAGCATCGGCATCGTGGTTCTGCACGCCCTTGGCGCTCTCGCGCACATGGGCAGTGCGCTCGGCTCGGCGATCAAAGCCTCGAATTTTTCGCTGCTGGATGGGATCAGTTCACTCGTCGGCGTTTCCGACGAGCTGGCGCGGGCGCAGCGCAGCGTGCTCTCCGCCTTTTTCAAGAATACCGGGACGACGGTTGGCGCCGTTGCCGGCGTCGCTTGGCTGCCGGTGGAATATTACCAGTTCCTGCAGGGGCTCACCAGTGGCAAGGGCGATCCGGTCGATCTCATCTTCATGGGTATTGGAACCGCGGCGGACACGGTCGGCGCGATCGAGGGCATCGCAGGCGTTGCCAATATGCTGGTGAATTCCACCTTCCTCGGGCGCACGGGCGCAACGGTAGCGCTCGTCTCCGGCGGCTTCTCGCTCGCCTTCGCGATCGCCGGCGCGGTGTCCTGGGCGGCCTGGGCGGGCTTTGCCATCTACCAGAGCATCAAGCAGGAAAAAGCCTTCCACAAGCAGACCGACATGATGAACGACATGCTTAAGCGCACTGTCAACGACACGGTCGGCATCTACGCCAAAACAGGTCAGCGCGTCGGCGCCAAGGGCGGCGTCGCCCCCGCGCCCCGCGACCCGGAACAGCGCGAGCTGACCCCTGAGAACTGGGACGCGATCATCGCCGATATCGAGAAGCGCCGCGGTACGGCGGTGGGCTGATCCGGGACGCTTTCGCAACACCAAATATCTGGGTACTCACAGGCCCGGTTGGCGTAGAGGCGGTCGGGCCTGTGAACATTTGATAGCAATAAATTTAAGTATGAATTTCATGCGCAATCTGGATATCTGCTGCGCTTTATGGATAAAAACGTTCAGTTTTAATATAAAGGTCGAGAAAGTTGTCAAAGCCGATTGTAATTTCCGAAATTAACCATCGGTTAAGTTTAAACAATTGACCGGCCGTTTTTTTATCCATATCAAATCATGCATTCATTTTGATAACTCCTTGATGGAAGTGCTCATATGGCCGTAGATGCAGTGAATTCCGACCTGAACCTGGCGCCTGCAAACCCTGTCTCGGTGGAACTGACGATTGATAAGACAGGTTCCAAGGACACCACAGGCAGCACGACGAAAAAGGTCGATCCGAACAGCGAGAGCGAGATTCTCTCCGCTGCCGTGGACGCGTTTCTGCCAGGCATGATTTCCAACACCCTGATGCTGAACAATTCGCTTTTCAATTTCGCCAAGGAGGCGATCGACGAAGGCAGCGACGAGTAGCGTTCCCGTTCATCGTTTGCAGTTGACGTGTACCGAGTTGAGGAATTGCAATGAGTGGAGAAGAACTTACCGGCCGCGCCTTTACGCCGCCCGTCGACGGCGTATCGACAGGCAATGTGCTGAAGACCTCGGAGATCGTGGCGGAGCGGATCGGGCTGCAGCCGGCGGATTTCGCCGGCCTTCGACCAACCGAACTCACCTCCATTCCCAACACCCAGGGCCGCAAGATCGCGCCTGACTCCGACGCCATTCCTCCGTCCTATTCGCCGGAAGGCAATACGAGGCCCTCCAGCATTCTCGACCGCCTGTCGGCATTCTTCATGCCGGTGGCCGGGAACGGCCAGCCGGAGACGCCGCTGGTGCGATTTGCCGCGGACAAGGATCACAGCGGCCCGAAGATCGAAGACATCACGACATCGATCGACCGGCTGGAGAAATCACAGCAATTCGCGACCGGCACGACGCTGCTGTCGTCGCTCACCCAGTCGGTGATGTCCTCGTCCAAACGGCTGACGCAGGGCCAGTGAACATCATGATCACATCGGCCCTTGCGAGATCATCGATCACTTCGCCCGCGCGCAAAGTCCTTCCGAAGGCCGCCATGCTCGCTCTCTGCCTGTTCCTCGCCGCCTGCAGCCAGGATGTGCTGACGGGACTCGATCAGCGCGATGCGCTGGATGCCCAGGTGCTGCTGGAACGCGCCGGCATTTCCGTCACCATGAAGAGCGAAAAGGGCGGGACCTATGCGATCGCCGCTGAAGCAGCCGATCATGCCCGGGCGATCGAGTTGCTGGCGGGCGCTGGTCTGCCGCGTCAGTCGTTCGGAAATGTCGCCGAACTCTTTCCCGGCAACGGCTTCCTCGTGACGCCTTACGAACAGAAAGCCCGGATGAGCTACGCCATCGAGCAGCAACTTGCCGAAACACTTTCCGGGCTTGACGGCGTGGCGACGGCGCGCGTCCATGTAGTGTTACCGGAGGAGAACGGCCGCGGGCTCATCAAGGAGAAGGCGAGGGCGGCGGCCGTGCTGCAATATCGCCCCGGCGCCAATCTCAACGAGATCGACATGAAAAGCCGATCCGTTCTGGTCAACAGCATCCGTGATCTCTCTTACGAAGATGTCTCGGTGGTGGTCAGCCCCTGGTCGGAGGTCGGCGCGCCGGCGGCTCCTGCCACAGCCGCAGCGCCCGCCCCAGCAGCACCAGTGACGCCGGCACCTGCCGCAGCGCCATTCTCGATGGTGCAAAGCGCTCTCTCTGCTTTAAAGGGCCCCAATCTGGCCGTGATAGGCGCAATCATCCTCGCCATCGGGGCATGCTTGCTGCTGCTATTGCCGCAGCGGAAGGAGCGCTGAGCATGCGCGCGCCGCGTTCCGACGGCGAGGCGATCTCGAATGCGGCAAAGGTCCGCAAGGCGGCGCTGCTCTCCGCGGATATGCTGACGGTCGCCCGATGGGATGGGACCGCGCCGCTCCTGGCCGATGGGGCTAGCCTGTCGCCGCGGCTGCATCGGCGGCTTTTCACCGAAATCGCCGAAGCCCATGGCGATCCCGCCACATTTCCCGACGCCGCCCGCCGCCTGATTTCTATGAGCCCAGACGGACGCGCAAAGGCAGCGATCCGGGCGGGCCTCGCCTATCACCTCGCGGCCTTCTGCGCCGCGCTCGATCGCCCCACCCTTGCGAAACTCCGGGCTGCCTACGGCGAGGAAGCGGTCGCATTCGCTCTCGGCCACATCAATCTTTCCACAGCAACGCCGCGGCTCGATCTGTTGAGCGAGCCGGCAAGACATGTCGTCGAGGCCGATGGCTGGTCGATGCTGGCGCTTCTGGCAGACGAATACCGGATCTCCGCGGCCTGGCGGTCGGCGGGCTGGCGCGATATGGCCGAAAACGGTTCGGCTTCCCTGTTGAAGAGCCCGGCGCTCGCCTTGGCAGCGGCGGCCGTCGACGAGGTCGCCTCCTTACAGGAAGGCGCCGGACGATGAGCTCGGTATTTGCACACCACGACCGCATCATTCCAGCGGAAAACTTCGGCCAGATCAGAGAGGCGGCGCAAATTCTGGAAGCTGCCCGCCAGGACGCCGCCCAATCCCAGGCCACACTTGCAGCCGCCAGCGAGCAGGCCGCCCAAAACGGCTATCGCGATGGGTTCGAACAAGGTGTTCGTGATGCTGCAGCGCGGCTTGCCGCCTCGCTCGGAAAGGCCGAACAGGAGATTTCCAGGCTCGACAGCTGGGTCGAGGCGGTGGTTCTGAAATCGGTCGGGTTGATCCTCGGATCGATGGAGGCCGACGAGCGCACGAGGCGATTGGTCCGCCACGCCATCTCTCAGACCGCAGAGGCCCAGGCGATCGCCCTGCATGTCGCCCCCGAGGATGCCGCCATGATCGCCCGGGCGATTGCGGATATCGATCATCGCATCACCGTCGAAACGGATCCGCTGATGTCTCCAGGCGAGATCGTCCTGGAGACATCGGCGGGACGAAGCCAGATCGGCCTGAAAGATCAGCTTGCCACCGTGATCGAGGCTCTCGTCCATGGTTGACGCGTTGCTGCGGATGGAGCGGACACTCGAACAAACGGAAGTGCGGCGGCAGAGCGGCCGCGTAAAGAGTGTTTCGGGCCTGCTGGTGCGGGCCCTCATCCCCTCAGTCAGGATCGGCGAGCTTTGTGAACTGCATGAGCCGGGCAGGGGCCGTATCGGCCTTGCCGATGTCGTCGGCATCGACGGCGA
Source organism: Rhizobium sp. M1 (assembly GCF_002531805.1). Taxonomy (NCBI): domain Bacteria; kingdom Pseudomonadati; phylum Pseudomonadota; class Alphaproteobacteria; order Hyphomicrobiales; family Rhizobiaceae; genus Rhizobium; species Rhizobium sp. M1. The sequence continues at coordinate 4,484 of NZ_NWSW01000066.1, forward strand.
GACGGCGCTTCTCTCGCTTCACGGCGAAACCCGCGGCATCTCCCAGCGCACGGAAATCGTCCCGACCGGCCGGGAGCCGGCCATCTCTGTCGGCAATTTCCTGCTTGGCGCGATCGTCGATGCACACGGCAATGTCCTGCGTCCCTCCGCCAATCCTGCCGGCGATGATGCGCGCTTCCTGCAGCCGCTCTACGGCCAGCCGGTCAATCCCCTGTCGCGCCGCCCGATCCGGCAGCCGTTTACCTCGGGAATTGCCGCCGTGGACGGATTGCTGACCTGCGGGCAGGGCCAGCGCATCGGTATTTTCGGTGCGCCCGGCGCCGGCAAGTCGACGCTGGTGTCCCAGATCGTCGCCAACAGCAAGACCGATGTGATCGTCTGCGCCCTGGTGGGCGAACGCGGACGCGAAGTCGGCGAATTCGTTGCCGGCAACATGCCGGAAGGCGTTCCCTCGAATGTGGCGCTGGTCGTTGCCACATCCGATCGCCCGGCGCTGGAGCGGTTCAAGGCGGTGATGACGGCAACGGCGATCGCCGAGCATTTTCGCGAGCAGGGAAAACATGTGCTGCTCGTCATCGACAGCGTCACCCGCATGGCCCGCGCCCTACGCGAAGTGGGGCTCGCGGCAGGCGAACCGCCGGTGCGGCGCGGCTTCCCGCCTTCCGTATTCGCCGTCCTGCCGCAAATCTTCGAGCGCGCCGGAAACAGCGCAAACGGCACGATGACGGCTTTCTACACAGTGCTCGTCGAAGGCGAAGAGCAGGACGATCCGATCGCCGAGGAAACCCGGTCGCTGCTGGATGGCCATATCGTGCTCTCCGACAAGATCGCCCGGGCGGGCAATTTTCCGGCGATCGATGTGCTGGCCAGCCGAAGCCGGACGATGAGCGCGGTCGTCAGCGAAAGCCATCGGCGGGCAGCCGACAGGCTGCGCGCCCTGCTCGCCCTTTATGACGAAGTGGAGTTGCTGATCCGCGTCGGCGAATATCGCCAAGGACGCGATGCCGCCGTCGACGAGGCCGTCGCCAAACACGGCCTCCTCAAGCGGTTCCTGTTTGACGGTCAGCGCAAGCCGCAGTCGTTCGGCGCAATCGTCGAAGCGCTTGAGGAGCTTGTCCGATGAATATCGCAGCACCCGCATGGCCCCGGTCATCGATGGCCGAGAGCTTCTTTTCCCGCTCCGGCACGATGATGCGCGCCGCCTGGCAAATTCCAGTCCGGGAGCGGACGCTTTCCGTTCGCCCGCTGTCCCCCGATATCGCAGCCGGGCGGATCGCCGATCCGGTCGGTATTCTCTGCCGCGTCGGCGAACGGGAGCAGATGCTGATTGCTTCGGCCGGAGCATTGCGGTTGCTGGCCGAAAGGCTGGAACCGCTGCTCCTCTGGGAAAAACTGTCGCCGCACGAACAGGCGGCGGTGGTCGAACATCAGTTCGCCGAGGCCTTCGAGGCAATCGAGAACAAGATCGGCATCAGCCTGTCGCTGCTGCAGATCGGCGCAGAGCCGCAGCTGGATTTCAGCGGCAATTTCGGCTTCGAAATCGGCTGGAACGGCATGAGCCTGCCCTTGAGCGGCCGCTTCGATGAAACCTTCCTTGCCGGGCTGGTCGGCTGGGCGAGCCGCCTGCCGCGCCGCACACTCGATGCCCTGACGATGACGGTCAGCATCCGGCGCGGTTATGCCGTGCTGTCGGTCGGTGAGATCAAATCCCTGCGATTGGGGGACGGCATAGTCATCGATGGGGCGGCGACGGAGGCCGTCATCGCGATCACCGGCGAACGTTACCTTGCAACCTGCATGCGATCGGACAAAGGCGCTGTTCTCACCGAGCCGCTGCTGTCGACGCCAACCGGACCAATGAGGCATTTCATGACGAATGAAACCGTCGATCAGGAATTGCAGGGCGAGCCGCGGCCATCGCCTGTCGACAGCATCCCGATCAAGCTGGTCTTCGATGCCGGACGGCTGGAGCTTCCGCTTCGCACACTCGAGACGATCGGCGAAGGCTACGTGTTCAACCTCGACAGGCCGTTGACGGATGCCGTCGATATCATCGCCCAGGGCCGTGTCATCGGACGCGGCGAAATCATCTCCGTGGATGGATTGAGCGCCGTTCGCGTCACGGCGCTGCACGACTGATGGAACAGAGTTTTCCTCTTGCCCAGAGCCTCGTGGCGATGGCGGCGATCTCGATGCTGCCTGTTATCGCCGTGATCGCGACATCCTTCACCAAGATTTCGGTCGTCCTGCTGATCGTGCGCAATGCGATCGGCATCCAGCAGACGCCGCCGAATCTCCTGGTTTTCGCCATCGCCATCGTGCTCTCGGCCTTCGTCATGAACCCGGTGCTGCAAAACAGCTGGCAATTGCTGCTTGCCCATAGCGGCGATTTCGGCACGGTCAGTGGCATGGCGGACGGCATGATCAAGGTGGCGGCACCGCTGAAGGATTTCATGCTGAAATTTTCCGACGCCGAGGTCCGCGACTTTTTCGTGCAGGCGTCGCAGAAGATCTGGGCGAATGCGCCGGTTACCCCTATTGCCTCCGACGACATCACGGTGTTGACGCCGAGCTTCCTCGTTTCGGAACTGACGCGGGCATTCGAAATCGGATTTCTGATCTATCTGCCCTTTCTGATGATCGACTTCGCCGTCTCCGCCATTCTCGTGGCGCTCGGCATGCAGATGATGTCCCCGACCGTGGTGTCGACACCGCTGAAGCTGCTGCTCTTCGTTTCGATCGACGGCTGGCGGCGATTGCTGGAAGGTCTGGTGCTGTCCTATGCGCAGTGAGCATCTCGCCTTCACCAAAGCACTGCTTCGGGCGCCTGCCACGCCCACGGGAAAGGCTTGCCGCCATGGGTGAGGATCAGGTCGCAGCCGAAATCGGCATGTCTGTCATGGCGACCTTCGCCCTTGCCGGCCCCATTCTGGGCCTCGCCGCGCTTCTCGGCCTCGTCATCGCCATTTTCCAGGCCGCGACGCAGATCCAGGAACAGACCATCGCGCAGATCGTCAAGATTTTCGTGATCTCCATCGCTCTTCTGCTGTTCGGCCGGGTGCTGGCAACGCCGCTGATCGAACATTCGGTTCATATCCTCAACGACTTCCCGACCATGGTTCAGTGAGGCGAAGCGGATGGGGCCGGATCATCTTCCGCTCGTCGGCATCGAGGTCGCGGCTCCGGCCGCAGCCATGCTCGGCGCCGCCCGCGCGCTCGGCATCCTGCTGATCTTCCCGATCTTCTCGCTGTTCAGCATTGTCGGCATTCTGCGTTTCGGCCTGGCAATCGGCCTTTCGGCGCCCTCCGTCGCCTTCGCCTATTCGGTGCTGGCGTTGGGAGATACGTCCTGGTTCGATCTGGCCGCCCTTTCGATCAAGGAGCTCTGCTTCGGGGTGCTCATCGGCATGGGGCTCGGCATTCCCTTCTGGGCGGCCCAGGCGGCCGGCGACATGACCGATGTCTATCGCGGCGCCAATGCCGCCAATCTCTTCGACCAGATCAACGCGCTGGAAACCGCGCCGCTCGGCTCGCTGATGATGTCGATCGCCCTGGTGATTTTCGTCAGCGCCGGCGGCATCATCGATCTGGTCGCGATCTTCTACAAATCCTTCGAGCTCTGGCCACTCTTCAAGCTGGCACCCGCCATGCCCGACGATCCGCTCGACATGATATCAGGTGTTTTCGGCCGGCTGTTCAAGGCGGCCGGATTGCTTGCCGCCCCGTTCATGATCGTCACCTGCGCACTCGAATTGTCGCTGGCCTTCGTCGGCCGCTCGTCGAAGCAGTTCCCGCTGAACGACAGCCTGCCGGCCATCAAGAACTTCGCGGTCGTGGTCATTCTCGTCGTCTACACGGCCTTCATCTCCAGCTATTTCCACGATCTCTGGATCGATGGATTCAACGAGGTGAAAGCCATGCTGGAGGTGGCTGATGGCCAAAAATGACGATACCGAGGAAAAAACCCTGCCGCCGAGCCGGGTGAAGCTCGATCGGCTTCGGCGCGAGGGCCAGGTTCCCCGCTCGAAGGAAATCCCGGTTGCGATCTCCGTCCTCGCCATCGCCGTTTATGTCACCTGGGGCTTGCCTGATATCCTCGAGGATTTCACCCGCAGTTTCGATACCGGTCTACAATCCGCCGCGCGGGCCGACCTCTCCGACGCCGTGACTGTCGGCTTGAGCGAAACCGGCGTGGCGCTGCTCGATCTCATCTGGCTGCCGCTTGCGATGGGTCTCGCCGCCACCATCCTCGCCTCAATCCTCGACGCGCAGGGTTTTCCCGTGTCGTTCAAACATATGAGCTTCGATTTTAATCGGCTCAATCCGTTCGACGGCATCAAGAGGCTTTTTTCGCTCGCGAGCATCGCCGAGTTCATCAAGGGGCTGGTCAAATTTGTCCTGCTCGCGGCCGCCGGCGGCGGTGCGATCTTCTATTTCCTCAACAGCATCTTCTGGTCGCCTCTTTGCGGAGAAGCATGTTCGCTCTCCACGGCAGCCCATCTCCTCGGCTCGATCCTCGTCATTGCCGCCGGCATCATGGTGGCGGCGGCGTTTTTCGATATCCGCATTTCGCGTGCGCTGTTCAGGCACGAACACCGCATGACCAAGACCGAAGCGCGGCGTGAATACAAGGATACCCAGGGTGACCCGAAGCTGAAATCGGCGCGCCGGCAGATCGGCGCGGAAATGCGCAACGGCCCGCCGCGCAGGCAAGGGCCGGAGCAGAGATGAAAAGCGGGAGCTTGAGGCGCCCGCTTTTTCTTCACTTTGTCGTCCCGGTGGTCTGATATCTCAAACGCCCGATTGGTTGTCACCCACACGCGTCCAGTTCTTCACCTTGTCCAGCGTGATATCGGACAGGAACGTCACGCTGGCCAGCGAGCTGTCGGTGCGGAAGACGTTGCTGCCGTTGGAGAATGCGCCGCCATCGATGGTGACGTCGGCGTCGATCTGCTTGCCGCCATTGGTGCGCACGAGCGTGGTGAAGCCGTCAGCGACGAAATCCTTCAGATAGAAATGCGTATCGGCATTGATCTGGAAGATCTTGTCGGTCGCGCCCTTGGCCGAGCCGCCGAGAATGGTGACGTCGCCGGCACTTTTGACCGTCAGCGCATCCTCGCCGACATTCTGCCAATTGACGTTTTCGAGCGTCGCGCCGCCATAGACGTGAATGCCGTCTGCGCCATTCTCGCCGAGATTGACATTCTTGAGCGTCGCGCCGTTCCTGAGAATGAACAGCGGCGATTGGGTTTCGGACTGGCCGCCATCACCGAGCTTGGAAGAGGCCGTATAGGTCGCGCCCTTGCCGTCGAACACGCCGCCATCCACGACGATCGGCTCGTTGACGGTGATGACGCTGCCTTCTTTCGAGAGGTCGGGCTTTTCCGCCGTGGTCTGCAAAGTCGTGGCCTGTTGCTCGTCGGAGGGATCCACCTTCTTGGAGTCGGACTGCCAGTTGATGTGCTTGCGCAGCACATCCTTGGGATCGGAATCCATGCCGTTTTGCGACGTTCCCGGGGACTTCGGCACATAAGAGGTCAGCATCGGCGGGTTGCCGGAGAAATCTTCGAAGGGCGAGACCTTGCGGGTTCGGCTGGTGGTGAAATCCGTGTCGGTCCTATTGCTGCCGCCATGGCAACCGGACTCAAGGTCGAAATGGGAGTTTCTGTCGAAGTCTATGGGCCTTTGTCCATCTACGCCATGCATTGCATTCGTCCCCCTGTTGGTCGCTTCTACCGCACCTGGTCTATGCGCTCGACCTTTGTTTTGATCCGGCAGCGTTCCGGATTTGGCCGATCTCTCCGACGGTTTCGACCGTTACATCCCTGTCGATCTCCTCCACCGCCAGCACCGGAATGCGGCAGTTGTGGCGGATCATCAGCATCTGAGTGAGCAGACGCCATTCGCCCGGCACGATGATGACGGGATCGTATCCCCGCTCGTTGGCGTCCTCGAGAGCCTGTCTGGATTTCTCGGCCAGCAGGCGCAGTCTTTCAGCGATCTCGATCTTCTCGGTCGCGCCGCCCGCCTCATAGGATCGGATGAAATGGTCCCATTCGGCGGGAAGCACCAGCACCGGCAGCAATCCGCGCCGGTCGAGAAGCCCGAAGGCGATCTGCTTGACCAACGCGGCCCGCGCCATTTCGGCCAGGGCGTCCGGCGCGTGATCGGTGCCGGCGTGCAGCATCACTTCCAGAAGTCCGCGGGGCTGGGAAAGCGTCACGCCGGAATCCAGCAGGCGCCTGACGACCGCGACCGTCAGCATCAGCGGCACCTGGGTGGCGACGTCGATCGCCAGTTTTCCCAGACGCGGTTCGAGGCTGCCGAGCCACTGCGCGGCATCGTCGACGCTGAACAGCGCGGACGTCGTGGCGATCGAGGAGACGGACGATACCGTCACCGTACTTCTCTGGCATCTGAAATACTCGCAGGCAGTAATGGGGCGCCGGGCGGACAATCTTTACCTCGTTTGCGGTCAAGCACAGAAGGGGGTGAAGGGGACATGGAGCTTGAAGAACCTCATCAACCACCTGACCGTGAGAGAAACATCGCATCTTAAGGGCCGGGCCCGTTTCATTCGAGGCAGCCTGAATGACTTGGCCACGCTTCGAAAGGCTGCCCGACGCACGTTCATCGAGTACCGGATCGGGATTGTACAGCCGGGTCTTAACGGTGAAAACATACCCGCAGAACATCTTGCGCTTCTGGGAGCGACTGCCACTTCATACTGTCTGTCACCGGGTGTCCCCTAATGACTGTCGCGAACCGCACCGATCCAGCTTAGCTGCCGGCCACCGTCTCCAGCGGCGCTACTTTCCATGACGGCAGGGCCGCCGCGAACTGTCACGGCCTTCTTGGGGCTTTCGATATCGAACTTGACGTTGTAGCGGTTCCACTCTGTAACAGCGGCAGAGCCGCCGACAAAATCAGGGGTAGGAATGCTCGATGTCCTGCCGATTGTTGCGGCGGGTGCATAGCTGCAGTGCAACATAGACGCTGGCTTCATGGCGCTGGCCCGAGTATTGCTATTTTCATCGAAGCGATGCTCCCTCCCGCAACGCTTCGAAGTTTAGACGGCCCACTCCTCCTCCCAAAGGGACGTCTGTGGGAACAGCGGCACTCCTCCTCCCAGGTCGCCGTTCGGTTCTTTTAGGAAAGCCTGCCGCACCTCCTCCCGCGGCAGGCTTTTCTATTTCGGGGCGATGGGCCGTCAGAGCCCGAGATCAAGTTGGGACTGGGGTCGTGCATTGCCGATCGGAGGTCGTCAGCGTTGAAAGCGTGACGCCGAGCAGCCGCACTGGCCGCTTGAATGGATAGACAGTCGCCAATCGACGGGGCATCGTCCGATGGTGTGCTCGAAGATCTTGGCTGGTTCGGCAAACGGTTCACGCCGGACATGCGCACCGATGTGCTGCTGTTTCGAGCGGGAGACCGGCGGCTGGTTGCCGTGGATCCCAAATGGATCCCGCTTCGGCTAACGTTGCGTTTTTATAAGATCGACAGGACGCGTGTGGCAAGCAACCTGTTTTACTATCTCCAGCGCCGGCTGCGGGCGAGGGCCCGGTCGCGTCTTTGAAGGCCATGATGTTCGGCTGCGTCAAGAGCGCGGCCATGGTCTATGACGATCAACCCATCGTCGACCATTTCCGGCGGATCGACGCCGAGAGGATCATGGGCGCGAAATTTCGCTCTGCGCAAGTAAGGCAGGAACCGTCGAGACGGCGGTTCCTAATGAGCTAATCGAAAGGTCATATCATGCTGAAATACAAGCTCTACGTACTCGTGGTAAAAGCCGACGGGAATCTCGCGATCCTCGCCGCGCTTGCCATGGTTCTTACCGCGATATGGCGCGGCGTTTTACACATAGGAAGTTTCTACTAAAAGACTGGAGGTGCAGGATCATTCCTGCACCTCCTCACATATCACCACGTTCGCAGTACGCGTGTCACCTATCTCTCACGCGCAACAGCGGAAACGACAAGGTCTGTCATTTGAGAGTTACCCGGAGCGCCCCACCAGTCGCAGAGGGACAGGTAGGAGAAGTCGCTCACACTGTCACCGTAGCCGATCACTGGGCGACCTGGATGCTCCGTCCGAAGCTTTTTGAGCAGAAATTGTGAGGCCACCCGTTTTGAGATCGCAGGCGGAACTAGCGCAAGGTTATTGCCGTTGTGGTGTCGAACCCAACCCCGTTTTTCTCTAATGATCGGCACAATCTCTTCAAGACGTGAGCCGTCTCCGTTAATCTCTTTGAAGACAACATATGTCGCGAGATCAGCCTCCATCACCGACCAGCACCGAATGTCGACGCCAAGTTCCCTCGCGTTGGTCCTGCCCTCATCGAGGAGCTTATCGAAAAAGCCGGCAAGCGGCCGGAGCTCCCTTGCGACGACCTCATGCCATTCGGCGTCAGGCTTGCCGTCCTTTTTGAGGATGACGGCACCGTTCGATAAGATTGAGTAGCTTTCAAACGCGATCGTAACGCGCGAAAGAGCCTCAGAGCCGCGCGCCGTAACCGGGATGGCCTCCGTGGAGACGAGCAGCCACTCGACAAAGGCAGCTTGAATCTTCGTCATATAGGAGTTGCTTCCATTAATGGATTTGGACGCCAATACCAGATCGGCTTCCGCAATCTCCGGTATCTTTTTCTTGGTTTGAAACAAGGTGTCGTCGAGGTCCACCAGAGCAATGGGCTTCATATGCGTACTCCAAAATGCGACTGGTTAAATATCTGATCGATTGCCAGATGTGAGCTTTCGCGGATTCTCCATTGGCAATGAATTACGATACGGAATTTGTCCCATCTCAGTTTCCTTGACCTGCGCGCCGAGCTCGTAAGTAGACATACGTGGAGATTAGGAGACGTGCCGGATCAGCGTGACGGCGCGGTAGGGGGCGATCTTTGTAGGGGAGACGACATACGGGACGCCTTTGTTGTCGATCAGGTACATGAGGGCCGCGAGTTCTGGATCGGTTGGCGACGAGACGTACACCTTTTCCGGCACACGTCGCAGGATGGCCCTGGTCGCCTCCGCAATGCCCGGCTTTACTCGGTTGATGTTCGTTACGGCGTCCTCCCCCATCACCCAGGCGACGGCAGCGGCGGCGGCATCGCGATGCGCCCGGCGGGTCTCGATACTCCAGACGCTCGGGATTTCGGTTGCAATCACAGTGGAGACATCATTCCACATACCATCCACGAATGATCGGGAAATATCGTGTTCCGCGAGATTGTCCCACTGGACGCAGGCGTGGAAGTCACCGGGACCGACGAGCGCAGCGTTGAGGATCGAGCGGCTGATAAGCCCGGATACGGTGCATCCTAGCATTCCGGAGGGAATAAGCCAGTCGTCGCCCGATGCGGCGAGCCATGCGCAGCCGCAGGGGTCGGCCAATACAACTAGCCGCGCAGGCCGATCTGAGTAGTCCTTGAAGCTCTTTTCGAGTTGGTTCGCAATTGCTCCTTTCCCCGTCCAGCTATCTACGAAGACGATGCTCTCGACAGGACGCCTGGCCAGAATGTGGCGCATAGCCTCGTCGTCAACGCCCTTGTCGCGAATGATCGACAACCCGTAGTGTCCGACGTCCCGGCCGAGTAAGGCGATGGCCCTCTTGAGAAGGATGCCGAAGGGCACGCCGGCGCGGACCAAACTGACAAGGGTAATCGGACCCTCGACCGACTGCACGATCGCGAGGGCGAGGCGTGCCGTCTCGGCGCCCATGCGCGGGCCACCAGTGGCCATGGCCTTAGCAAACAGCTCCATGTATTCGCGGGTCGGGGCCATCTCGGCGGAAATCATTTCCGAGTAATGCCGCCGCCCGGATTGGATGGCCTCTTCCCTCGTGGCCGTGTCAGTAGGCTGAATATCCACTCTCTTGAGAAGGAGCGTCACGTCGTATTCGGCGTAGGAGCCTAGTGTGGCAGGGGAGGCGATGCTGTCATAGGTATCCCCCATGGGAGTGATGTCCTTAGATAACGCGACAGCAGTGTTGTGTCGCTGTGGACTGGCGGAAATGTCCGATCGAGTGAGCCGATTTCGAAGCGGCACCGCATGGCCTAAGGCGGCTTCATTCACCTTCTACGTCTGAAAGGACAATGGGATCGCCCAGTGCGGACATCAGGCCGGCACAGACATGTTCCGGGCCTGTCTCCGAGCAGAGTATAATTTTCGAGTACAGCGCTGGATCGACGTTGTAGAGGTAATGTGGAACCGTTCCGCCGTAGTTGTCGGAGAACGAAAGTACTGAACCGATCGCGTGGCCTTTCGACAGGGGAGAACGCGTCACGGATGAATAGAAAACCTCAGCGCCCTCCTTTTCCAAGCGCTCCGCAAGCAGGAAGGGCTGCCACACGTGTTCGCCCGTTCCGAGTACGAGAGTAATCCCGTCATCGGCAGCGTTTGCATTGAGACCCTGCAAGTGATCGACGACGCCGAGACGCGCCCAGTCTCGAGCGACGTCGGGACAGACCTCGGGCCGCTTAGGACGGTCAAAGGAAGGGACCTGAGGAGTAGCTGCCGTGAAATCCCCACGCGGAGTCCAACTGTACCGTCCGGAAACGATAGTAGCCTCACTGACTGTTCCCGTGATCTCCGCGCGGGCAGCGCCTTCTGACCAGTCGGTAAGCGTAAGTAGGACTGTGTGCTTCAGCTTCAAACGAATTTTTGCGGGAAGGGCAGCGAAGATGTTGGCGAATGTCTTACCTGTCGAAGCCTCATCGTCAACGAGTACCAAGCCGGTCGCACCATGAACCAAGTCGCGGAGCCTTGCCTCGCATGGTTCGTGCAGGAGGTGCCGCGGGGCATGGCTATGCTCTTCCTCAAATTCGCACAGCAGCGGCAGTTTAAGATCATGGCGAGTGGAGCAGATATATATTGCATCGCCGCGACCAGTGAGTTCGCGGAACCGCCGATGGACACCCGCACCAAGGCCAATGCCCGCTTCGGCTATTCCGATGAACAAAACCGGACCAGGAATATCGGCAGGAATCTGACGTGCAAGGAGGTCGAATGCATTTCCCATGACCGAAGGGCGGATCGGCAGGAATCGACCAAGAACCTTGGAAACAAACAGAAACGAGCGGTTAGGGTTGATTCGCTGCCCGAAGCCGAACATCTCAATGGGGGGTACAAGGCTTCGATCCACGTGAACCGAGATAGTGCCGTCGGCGAGTTGCGCAGAGTATGTTGGAGGATTCACCATTGCCAGCTTTCGAAAGTACGGACGTTTACCGTGGAAAAAATCCGTGCCATATGTTTCCGTGACGCCGCACGCTCATTGGCGTCTCGTTGACGAGCAGGGTAGCACTTACCTCTCGAGGCTCAGAGTGCATCCGCGCCACGATATCGCAGGAAATTCGCCGGCCCTTGGCGCGAAGGCCAGCACGGCGCGAGCGCCTCCCTGGTTTCAGCTTCGTTGGGGCTAAATCCCGATCTGAGGCCTTCCTGCCCCGTCGATGCGGCTCGTGACCCATCTCCGACAAAGCGACTGGGGCGATAGAAATAGAGTTTACGTCAGTTCATCCTCGCTCTCTGCGGTGAATCAGTAGCATGAAGTGAAGCAAGGGACGTGCCACTCGGACATGCAGCACGAATGCGAGCTGAATAGGCACCAGAACTCGAATATTGCATTCCAGGTCTCACGCGGCAGATGTCCAGATTGCCGGGAAATTTCGTGTTGCATCCATAACGGCTTTGGGCGACGGATTGCGGGACCTGCCATGGCAAGCGCGTGCGGTCGCGAAACCTCAGATGGCGGCGAAGCGCTGCAGTTAAGAGAGATGCTGGAGCGCATATTCGCCTAAACGCTGCTGACGTGGCGGTTGGGCCTTTGAACGGGGGACGAGATCAGCCGGGAAAAAAGGCGTGGCTTCATTGAAATCGGCAGGGTGTACCCCACCCACTACCGGGGATCAGAGCAGGCCAGCCTTGGCCCCAACCTGCGATGATAGCAGGTGCCTGGGGCACCTCCAACACGTCGAGGGTTCTGCATCTTCGTGTCAGCCAATAGCCGACAGTTCGCACCACGTTTGTATTCGCTTTGTCTGCTTTACGACAGACTTAAGTCTTGATGCCTGCACTCAGCCGTCGTTGTTCAGTCCCGGCGTTTTCATGGAGCGGATCGAGGGTGAAACGTTCAGGCTGCGAAGTCTATGTCTTGCAGACGAACTCGTAGTGTGAGGCCCTTGAGGGTCTTGAGCCTGCGTGACCTGCCACTGAACTTTCATCCAGCGGCGATTAGAGCCTCGGCGGCGATGAACCGCTCCCAAACGTTGGACCACCGGATGCT
>NZ_NWSW01000067.1:0-16004 GCF_002531805.1 Rhizobium sp. M1
GAAATTTGCGTCCGGCGCTGAAGCGACACAGAAAATGCTGCCTCCGATCCTCGAAACGACAAGTCTATTCGGCAACGAATTGTGGTGGATGACGATCGCTGCACTGCAGGACGACGCCGAGGCGAGCTTCTCACATTTGCAAGCTTTGCTGGGCGCGAATTCGCCGTCGCAGATCCTCGAACAGCAGTCGACCTTTTTCCGCAAGCGGGTTGAGACAAGTTTGCAGCACGCCAAGGAAGTCCGGGTGCTCTCAAGCAGGGCGGTGGAGGAAATCTCAAAGCCGGTCAAGGATGCTTTTGACAAGGTGCTGACGGACCTCAAGGCGACGTAAAAGCGGACTCGCACTTAAATCGCCTGGACTGATCGGGGGCGGCCTACCTTATTCATGGACGGAAAAGATGGTGACGGGGACCATCAGGTCGGGAGAGAGCTGGAAAGTGTGTCCTGCGATCTCGATAGCTCCAGCTAACAAGCTCCTGAAAACGGATCGCGGGCGGCCGGCGTGACATATTGGACGGTTTGAACTGGCGAAGAACCCACCATCTTGGTATCTAACCGCGTAGGCGGCAGGGGGCAGGGGGCAGGGAAGTGGTAATGGATTCACGCAGGGACATAGCCGAGCGGGTCATCGCGCGTTGGAAGGCGCGAGGAATCCGGATCGATGAAGACCCGGGTTTCATGGAACTGGTCGCTCTTTGGACGGCAGGGTCGATTGCGTCCGGTGAAATGCGCCGCCGGTATTCGGCGCTCCAGCGCGAGCGGTCGCTGTCCAGGTCAAATCCACTTGATGTGTATCCCTGCGACGAAGGGGCGGAGGTCGATCATCGATCGATTGCGATTCCAGACGACGAACCAGATGAACGGGGAGGTCTCGGACTGCCGGCGCAAGGGTGACTCTTACAAAGGACTCATCACGCACCATTTCCTGGCGAGCGCGAACTTCACGAAACAGCGGGTCGACAAGCGCTGCGTCGCGTTGTGCATATTCTCGGGAAGAGTCCGAAAAATCCTTGCCACGAGCCGCAATGGCTGGCGGCTCAGCAAGGTAGAAGGTGAGGAGCGGCCGGCGGTACTGAGTCGACATCTTTATCAACTGTGGGCGTGTCGGCTCAGGGCATCTTCAAGCATGGCAAGGCGGTCGCTGCCCGCTATACAGGGTGCATCGCTAATGCCGAGCTTGTCGGCACATCTTCAACGCTGAGTCCCTCAGTCTCGTGCGCCCAGCGTCCGACAAGTTATTGTCTTCCATGGGAGTCCGGCTTGCGCAAATTGCCCCCGATGAAGGTTGGTCCGCCCGGGTCTTCCGCATGGAAAACGCGCGTTGCCTCAAAAACGCCGGTGCGCCATGCATAGGTCGTATCGTCGATCATCTGCGGCAAGACCTCCTGGTTTGTCGGACGGCCATACCATTTGGTGACGATGCGGGCGACTTTGGCGACGAGCGCGGTACTCATGCGAAGGTTCGAGTGTGCATCGAACATCTCCGGCGCCAATAGCATCGAGACCTCGTTTGGGCGAAAGGTTATTCCTTTGCTGCAAAGCCTAGCTCAACGCGGCTGACATCTAAGATCGCCCGAAGGACGTCGATGCCGAATTTGAGGCTTTCCACCTCGACATCCAGCGAGATGCCCTCGGTGACTGTGCCTTTTGCGTTAGCGATTACCACCTCCTCCAGGTCTTCGAACCACTGAGGACTGTTCCCTTTGTGAAGCTTCGATAGTTCCGCAATCGCGACACTAAATGCCGATTGGACCGCGATTAGAGCGGCGCCGAGCTTTCGTTCGTCTACACCCGAGATGCAAACAATGGGGCTGTTTTTCTCATCCATGGGCTGTTCCTCTGCTGGCTCGCCACGAAAACTCTATTTCAACTAATAGGCGACAGAGTCGTCGATCGCCGACGAATGCAAATAGGCCCGTAGGCTGGAGTCTCGGGTAGTTAGATCAACGAATACGCGATGCTGGGGGTGGACCATGTGGAAATGGTGGATGCGCTTGAGGCCTGTTGAAATCTGGGTCCAGCTTCCGAACGTTCCAACCGGCGGCAATGCCTCTAGGCCGTACGCGTCGCACCTCCTGGTACGCGATAGCGGGTAATCCTTTGTACGAACTGGCTCGCATGCAAGGTCGCCCGAAGGACACAAGTGCCGAGCCTGGGCTTTCCGGCCATAGTCTTCAGTGAGACGTCTGTTGCTTCCACAACTCAACATATTCCGGCGAGCGGCATAAACCTGCAAACTCATTGTTTTTGATCCGCACGCGTCATACCTGGCCTGCACCCCACCGCCATGGCTTCGGCAAAAGGCCTTTTACTCAAAACGCAGGGACCTAGTTTGGCCCGTTTGTCAGGCAGCATCACAAAAAGATCTGCGGAAGGCTCGTCCCGCTTTGCGCGCTCAGGTGCGCCCGCAGTCGATCTGGCAGCGGATTGTTATTCAGGTACACTTTGCAATGAGGCGGAAGCTGCGACAGAATGTACGGCAGTGCAGTTCGCCCGTCGCCAAGTCCTCTCAGGTTGTTTCCACGAACGCTAAGCTCCTCCAGCCCCCTCGGCAGGTTAGGGGGCAGGTGGGTCAGTTCATTACTGTCGGTGCTGAGCCACTTTAGGGTGGCCGGGAGGTCCTCGGGTAGGCTAGTCAGTTCATTGTGAGGGACTTCGAGCCTCGTGAGCTTTGCAGGAAGGCGCTCGGGCAGGCGAATTATATTATTGAGTTCGGCGCGGAGATCCGTCAATTCGAGGGGGAGATTCTCCGGCAGGTGCGCGATTTCGTTGCGGGTGACATGAAGCTCCCTGAGCTCAGGCGGCAGGTTATCGGGCAAACTGGTCAGCCGGTTGTGGTTGACGTAGAGATACTTTAGTCCGGAAGGAAGCTCGTTCGGCAATCTGGTCAGCCGGTTGCCGTCGACGTAGAGCGTCTCGAGCATGTCCGGAAGAACCTCAGGCAGCGTGGTCAGCTGGTTGTCGCAGGCAGAGAGCTTTCGCAGACCGGGCGGGAGGTTGTTGGGCAGCCTGCCCAACCGGTTGTCATTGGCGTTGAGCCGCTGGAGGCCGGCCGGTAAGGTGGGGGGCAGTGCCGTTAGGGACAGCGATGTTAAGTTCAGGGGGGCACGAAAATTGCGGGTTTCCGTCCAGGCCTCGATCCGTGCCATTGCCTCGTGCCGGTCCTCGTCCTGCTCCTGCTGCCCGTCTTCCGCCCAGGCCAGTAAAATTTCTTTCAGTGCCGCTTCGCCGGACGAGGAGCCAGTCAAGCCTTCAACCCAGTTAAAGGTGTCTTCACCGCCTTGTTCGGAACTATTGCCAACACCCCCCTGCCTTCTGCCGTACATTGCGTCGTTCCTTAGGTCATTGCGTCACTGCTGATGTTACTTCCGTCGCGACCTTTCCTTCCAATACCAAATTCGTATCCCGTTATGCTTCGGGGGCATGGCCAGCGTCCTCCCTCGAGCTGGACAGCGCATGATTTTTATCGCGACGTTGAACAATCCCACCATTGACATGCTGCGCAAACTCGGCCTGACAGGCATGGCCAGCGCCTATCAGGAACTCGAAACGCAAATAGAAGCGAGACACCTTCGAGCATGGTGAAAGGCTTCGACTGCTGCTCGAGGCGGCCACGCTCCGCCAGAAGCGCTTCGAGGCGAGAGCCCGCCCTGCAAAGCAGCGCTGTAACGCCCAGATCGAGAACGCTGATTTTTGCGCCGCCCGCGCCCTGATCGCAATTTCGTGACGCCGAGTGATAAAGGTATTTCATCCACCAGTTTCAGCTTGGTGGAGACCTAAACCAGACGCATTTGGAGCCGCTTGCGGCCGATTTCGCGTGGCAACTCCATCTAACTGAGGCGCAAGTTCCCGGAACAAACGCTCACGCGCGATAACCTTTCCTCATTTTCGGGCAATCTCGCAGTGTCACGTTGATTTGGTAGGTCAGCTTACGACGCCGAAGCCGTTACGCTTTTTCTCTACGCCTGCAGGGCCCTGCCGACTTAAAGGCAACGACTTCCGGACAGCCGAGGCCCAGAACCAGTTCACCTTGACATCGTGTCACTCGGGCGTAACAGGCGGCAGCCCGAGTGTCGCAATAAGCTTCATTATCGACGGCGTGGGTGGACCCGGTGTCGGCGGCGGCATGGAGACGATGGACCCGAGCCGCGGAGGCGTTGCCATAACGCCAATCATCGTGCCGATAATGGCGATCCCATCGCCGCTGATTTCGATGGCCTGCGGGCCGGTTCTGCCCGATACTACAAGGCGGATCTTGTCGGGTGTTACCTCGACGCGGCTACCTAAGGCCGCTGCGGCAGGGGAGTCGGGCGCGGCGCCGCCCGAGGTCAGGAGGAAGTGTCTCTTGACGTCGATGCTGTAGATATTCCCGACCTCGACGGTATGATTCTTCTGGGCCTTCAAATAGACCTCCTCACGGCCCTGCTTGTCCTCAAAGCGCAGTTCATTGTAGGCATTAGCGGCGCCGCCATCGGTATGCGTCCGGAAGGTCGACCGCGTTTTGTCGGTCGGCAGGGTTTCAGGCGGCAGATTTGAGCCATTGTATACGACGCCGGTCACCAGGGGCGTGTCGGGATTGCCGTGGATGAAATCAACCACGACCTCATGGCCGATCCGTGGGACGACCAGGTTGCCAAAACCCTTACCAGCGAAGTTCTGGGCCACCCGAATCCAGCAGGAGCTGTTCTCGTTCTTTCCGCCTTCTCGGTCCCAGAAGAACTGAACCTTCACACGGCCGTACTTATCCGTCGCGATCGACTCGCCCTCGGGGCCCACGACGACGGCCGTCTGCGGTCCGTGAATCAACCGCGCCGGTGTGCGGCGCCTCGGTCGGTACTGGGTGGTCGCGGGGATAATCTCTACGTTGCTGTGATAGAGGAACCGCTCGCCCTTCCCCCCCACGGTGTCCGCAGTGAGATCGTCCCCCACCTCACCGATGACAGTGAAGTCCTGTCCGACTGCCAGAAAGCGATCGGTGGGTTTCGGGCGGGAACCGACCTGGCCGTAGTAGAAGGGATTTGCCGCCTTGAATAATGACCCGGTCGTTATCTGGCGCGCAGTGCTTTCGATCCGCGCGCGATAAGCGTTGCAGGCGAGTTCCTCGGCACGGATGGTGGCGTAGAAATCGCCATCGCTTTTTTTTGTATACTGGCCTGGATACTCGAAGACCTCCCGCATTGCCGTGCAGCCGCTGCTTGCCGACGAGGTCTCGCCCGTTCTGACCGCCACGCTCTCCCGCGGTCGGGTGATGGCGCTTCCCGTGAGCTTGCATGGCGGAATGCCGCCTGTCCTCACGGGAGGAACACGCGCGACAGACGTCAGTTCTGCCATCGGCTTCTCATGGTCATAGTCCCTGAGAACGACCTTGTTCGGCTGTAGCGATACGACCTCGTCCCAATGCAGGATGACATCTTCTTGGTAAAGACTTCGGGCAGGCCTGAGATTGTGGTGGGTCTCTACGATCTCAGGCGTGCAGGCCATGTGACTCGCGGCGTTGTCGACCAGCACCAGGTCATGTTGGTCCTCAGCATGTTCAAAATAGTAGTAGATGCCGTCCTGCTCCATGAGGCGGCTGACGAAGGCCAGATCCGTTTCATCGTACTGGACGCAATATGGGCGCTGTGGGAACCGTCGGGCGGTCTGATTCTTGAAATTGCCTTTATGTTCTCGAAAAATCGTGGTGATGATCTCGATGCTCGTCTTGTTCTGAAAGACCCGACTGTTAGAGCGATGCTCGAGCAATGAAATCCACGGCCGCACCTGCGCCACGTAGTTGAGGTGCTCGGTATCGTCGAGGCCGAGATATTGGAAGCGCGTAACAACACCGTTGAAGAAGCGGGTTTGCGAGTCCTTGAGCTTAAGGCCGATTGTCAGGTTTTGACCGGGGATCGTAGCAAAGTTCTGAACTGGATTGCGGCTGGCGAGCTTCACCTCGTAGAGGAAAGGTTCCCCCAGCCGCTCGGTGCCACTGAGCCGCCGGAGAGAGATTTCATTCAACTCGGACGCGGCCGAAGTGACCGCAACAAAACGATTGTGCCTTAAGAGACTCTCGATTCTTGACTCGACCATGGTGGTGTGTGTTCCGCAGATTTGATGAGAAGGCGCGGTTGCGCCCGATGGCGTGAGTAGGATGCTGCCGAAGCCATCGGCGAAGATGCCGAAAAGCGTTTATTTCGTGCATCGAAATCGCCGACCGTTGCTCAGCCAAGATGTCTTGCTGGCCCGCATCGTCAGAGCCAAGCGGGGGAGGGCGGGGTGAAGAAAGCGTGTGGGTCTCTTGGAACTCACCCACGCTAAATCCCACCCAAATCTCGCCATGCGGCCTTGTAACATCGATGAGTTGGCGGATTCCGGCGGTGCTAGCGACGACGTGTCTCCTGGAAGATTCAACCAGGCCCAGGGCGCAGCGCCCGAGCGGACAACCACGGTGGTCGAGTTTCGCCGCGATCGTCGGCTCGATAGGCCTCTCCGCTGCTGAAGCCTCAAGGGCGTCAAAATGGCGATAACGTTCCAAAGAGGCGTCACGGCGAATTTTGCAAAGGGCCTTGGCGGTCCCATTGCAGTTTGCGTTGAGCTTACTGAAGAGAGTCGAGCTTCCGATGCTTGTCATAACGGGCCTTCCAAGCCGCCGCCCGCCGCGCCGCCGCACTTGGTATCGAGGTTACGTGGGCCATTCACCCGTTCCAGATCGATCTCGCCAAGGAGATCTTCTCCCCGCCCGAAAAGAAGGTCGAGCGGGCCCGCCGCATCATGGATGTCCGTTTCAGGAGAGTGCCATGCGGCAGCCGGTGGGCCCCGGTCAGTCGGGGTAGTTGTCAAGTCATCGGCGTGCTGGCGCGTTTTCCGCTTGCCCATCCAACTGGACCATCCGAGTCTGCCGCAGCGACCCAACTGCACTTCCGGGACCTGCTCCTGACGGAGAACGAGGTTAATCTCCCAGTCAAGTTCATCTCCAAGGTAGTTGCAGATGATCTCCGCTATCGACTTAAGGCCGGGAGCTGCGGGCAGAAGCGATTCGTAATGAGCCAGGCTGAGGGGACCCACAATGAGTCGGAACCGATGGTGCCACACTCTGACCCTCGCACCTGCAATAGCGTTGCTGTTCAGCGTGCCCGTGGCCGGGTCGCGGCCCAGGAGGCAGAGCGATATGCGGGGCAGATCCACCCACTTTGGGACAAATTCACGGATATCAACCGGCGCCTCGACGAAGCTGGCGAGGATGGCAGCGAGCCCCTCGGCGTTGCGGGTGTGTGAGGCGAGACGGCCGGTGAAGTGGAGTTTGGCCAGATCAGGCATAGCATCCCGCGCGCGCAGGGAGGTCATCCCGAAGCCGGCTAGCGCGCCGAGCTGAAGGGCAAATCGATCTTCTTGTGGCCTGTCATAGCTCACGGTCGGTTCGCCCTCCGCCCATGCGCGGAAGAAGAACGAGGCCATTCGATGATGAAAGGTATCAGCAAATCGGATAAGCGTCTCATCCGCGGCGTTGTGCTGCCGGAGAAGGGCGTACTCCGTCAGATGCAATGGGAGGGGACCGTGGGGTCCAAACAAGCCGAAGGCATAGGTCGAGATTACGGGATCGTTCTCCTCGTGCGCAGTCACGCCCGCGATCGATCGAGTCGGAAATGCGAGGGAGGGTTGCTGGGCGATCCGCACGCGATCCAGGCTGGGACTGCTCGATTCTCCCAGCCGAGGCCGATCTGAGCAGATTGCATCGATCCGCCGCAGAGCCTGGAAGAAGTCGCAGGCATGCGGCTCGGCCCTAAGCGAGCCTAGGAAGTCGCCGAGTGCGCCCGAAATCAAAGGATCGCCCGGCGGCCGGCCATCGTCGGCCATCGCATTACCTCCCCGCGCTGTAGCGTCGAGACGACCATCTCGGTGAAGCTGTTGATGGATACGTATTTTGCGAAGAACTGGTTGAGCACGGAGGCGAGCGGAAAGATGCCAACGCCTTCGAAGGCCGCTTCGTCCAGGGTGATACCAATCTCAATCCCACGTGCTACGGCGGCTTGTCCACCGCTGGACAATCGCCTGACCGCAGGCCTGGACCGGATCTCCCGGATCCCGTCGATCTGCCGTGAGGCGAAGGCATTCACTGGATCGACGTAGAGACGGAGTAGTTCACGCAGCGCTTCTGCGCCACGGTGGTCGTTCCTATCGGAATTGCTGATCGAGAGGTAGTTCAATGAAAGATGGCTAATTAATCGCCAGGTGATATCGCCATTGGCGAAGGAGTGGCGCGGTCGGCTCGGGGGCGATACGCACCGGGTGGCGGTAACTGGAGCGCCGATTTCCAGGGTGAAGTCTGTCTCGTCCCGGCCGATCGGCAGCAGCAGCGCCAGATCCCGGTTCGAGCACAGGCAGTTTACAGACAAATGCCGGATTTCCGCCGAATAGGGAGCCGCCTGGCGATCAACTAGAGAAACGAACGTTTCGCTGCCGATGTAGCCAGTCCGCGCGCCATTTAGACGCTGGTGCTCCGACATGAGGCGCTGCTCCCGGCGGATCGCGTAGTATCTGGAATGCTCCTCCTCCTGACCGTGCGCGCTGATGCTATAGAACGGGTAGAACCTCACGGGAGCCGCTTCGTTTTTCGCCCCGTCTCCGCTCATCTCGAGGATCGAGTGGACCTCAAAGTCGAGCGGCCTCATCCTGTCAACAATCACATGATGCTCCGTGTTCTTGTCGCTGACGTGGACGAGATCTGCCTGGCGTTCGAACAGATTAATCGCGGGCGTTGCGAAGAGAACGATATTTTGGGGTCCGAGCTGTCGTTCCAGCCGTGGCTCGACACGTCTGAGTGCGAAGACGATCTCAAGGGTCTCGGCAGTTGACAGGGCTACTGCGTCTGCCAGCCCGCTAACCTCGACGAACAACGTCCGCTCCGCGAGGGCGAAATACTCCTGTAGGAGACGGTATCCGTCGAAAGAGCGTGGCACCTCGGGCAGGAGAGCACAGCTCGGCTCCAAACCGCGTTGCTGCAGCGCATGAACCGGAATCTTTTCCTGCCAAGGGATAGGCCGGCCGACCGGACGGGCTATGATATTGCATGCGTCACCGAGAAGCTGTTCGGCGAGTGCGGCGCCGATTCCACCGGGGCCTGTTAGGTGCAGTGTGAGAGCCTCTAGTCCGAGTCTATTGAACGGCATGCCATTGGTGGTGCGAAGGCGTAGTCGTAAAGCAGCCTTCGCATCTTGCCGGGCCGGAAGATCCAGTGCGGCGATCTGCCCCGGCGTCGAAAAATAATCGGCGGCGCTCACCACAATTGGCCAGAGATGCACATCATGGGCCGTGCGGAACTCGCAATGTGTGACGGCGCCGGGAGCAAGACGGCCCAAAAGCTTGGTTCCCCCCGGCACGAGGTATCCATTTTCAAGTCGTCCGGCCTCCTGGTCGGGCTCGAAGCGCACGATCGTCATCGACGGGAGCGGCGGTAGAAAATGCGGATAAACCATCTCCAGGAGGTGCTGGGTGAATTCCGGAAAGCGAGACTGAAGCTTCAATTGCACCCGCGCCGCCATGAAAGCGAAGCCTTCCAGAAGCCGCTCGACGTAGGGGTCGGCGACCTCCGCTGATTCCATCCCGAGCCGGGTGGCGACCTTCGGGAATGCGCGGGCGAACTCGGCCCCCATCTCGCGCATATAAGCAAGTTCGTCGTTGTACAGTCGCAGGAGCCGGGGATCCATCAGCTTATCTCTGTACCGAGATGAAGGACGCGGGCGGATTTGAGCTCGGAATCTACCTCCGTACGCATCACCATTCGCACCGGCAAGGGCTGCGCCCACAGATCGGCTTCGATCCTAAAGCGAAAAGTGCCGCAACCCTGACCATCGTCCAGGACCGTGACCTTCAGGGTGTCCGGTAAGAGACGCGGCTCAAAGCGCTGAAGGCTCTCGATTATCGCTTCGCGCAATGCGCTCTTATCCATCCCTTCGCGAATTTGTCCGCTGAGAGGCCAGGCACCATAATTAAGTGCACTGGCCGCTACGTGAGGGTACGCTTGTAGATCTACGGTTGCACCCAATTGATTGGTGTTCAACAACCAGGAAACATCGCGTAGAATCACCTCTTCCAGTTGGCGAACAGAGAAGCTGCGCTTGTCCTGCGCTTCACACGAGCTGCGCGGCTCATCGTCCGTAAGCCGGTCCAGGAGGGATGGTTGCACGAGATCCCGCTTAACATCTCTGCCCATGTTACAATCTCCAGGTGCAATAGCGACGAGTCGATCCGTCGTTTTCGCGCGCAGCCCCGAATATTCCCGGGTTGCCGATGGCCCCATCAGCCGACGAGCCTATTGAAGTCGGTGCTGTTCGCGATTTGGTTCCAGATGCCCTCGCCGGCTTTGGTAAGAGCGCCTTTTTCATCCTGCCTGTAATAAATGACCTTGCAGGCGCCGAACCGGAATGTGATCGTCTCCTCGGGGGCCTCTTCCGCATAGGACCACTCGACCTTCTCGACTACCAGCATGTTGAAACTCCAGTGCAAGAACAGGTTCGATTCTGATGTAGCTTGTCCGCTCCCCGTCGCTTTGAAAAGTTTCAGTTCGACGTTATTGAAGTGGGCGCCGCGACCACAGGCAACGTACAGAGAGGGCGATGACGTATCCACCTGCTTCTTGATAGTGAAGACCTCGAATTCGGCCTTGCCCGCGCCCGCCCCGGCGGTATGAGGCCCAATGTTCAGCTTGTTTTCGAGTGAAAAGCTCCATTCGTCCGCTAGGGTGATACCGTCCTTTAGAATGATAGATTCGCCCTTGGGCATGATGCCGTCCTTGGACGCTTGCGTGAACTTTATAACTGCGTCGAACGCCATGATGGACTTTCCTTATCTCGTTGATCTGATTGGGCCTGGATTGCATCGGCCAGCCCAGGGCAGCTATTCCGGAATTTTGGCGCCGAGAACGGAGCACAATCATCTGCGGGTTTTCTCAGTCCTTGCGGGCGGATGGCAGGCGCGAGACAAGTCTCAAAGAGATGGTTAGGCCTTCGAGCTGGTAGTGTGGCCGCATGTAAAATCTCGCAACGTAATATCCGGGATTATCTTCGACCTCTTCCACCTTGACCTCGGCTGAGGAGAGCGGCTGCTGTGCCTTACTCTCTTCGCTCCCAAGCTCGGGCGAGGGGTGGACATAGCCCTGAATCCATTGGTTGAGCCACTCCTCGACCTCGTGGCGCTCCTTGAACGTGCCAATCTTGTCCCGGACCATACACTTCAAATAATGTGCGAAGCGGCAGGTTGCGAAGATGTAGGGTAGCCGTGCACTGAGTTCGGCGTTCGCTGACGCGTCGGGGTCTTCGTATTTGACCGGCTTGTTAATAGTTTGAGCGCCAATAAATACGCCGAGGTCCGTGTTTTTGCGGTGCAACAGCGGTAGAAGACCGTTTTTGGACAGTTCGGCCTCACGGCGGTCGCTGATCGCGATCTCAGTGGGGCATTTTAGGTCGACGCCACCGTCGTCGCTGCGGAAGGTATGTACCGGCAGACCCTCGACCAGGCCGCCGGATTCGACGCCACGAATTCTGGAGAGCCAGCCATAGAGCTTGAACGAGCGCGTGATATTTACGCCCATGGCGTAGGCTGCGTTCGTCCAAAGGTATTTCTCGCTGTCGCCGCCGTCTGTGTCCTCCTCGAAGGCGAATTCATCGACCGGGTTGGTTTTGGCCCCGTAGGGCAGCCGGCCAAGGGTGCGTGGTAAGGTCAGGGCCACGTACCGAGAGTTCTCGCTCTCGCGGAACGCCCGCCAAGGGGCATGTTCGGGCGTGAGGAAGATTTTTGTGATGTCACGCGGGTTCGCAAGCTCACGCCAAGAATCCATCTGCAGCAGATGTGGTGAGACGGCAGATATAAGCGGTGAGTGGCTCGCCGCCGCGATCTGCGCCAGTCCCGAAAGCAACTCTACGTCCGGTGGGGTATGGTCGAAATAGTAGTCGGCAATCAGGCAGCCATAGGGTTCACCGCCGATTTGGCCGTATTCGTCTTCGTAAATTTTTTTGAATAGCGGACTCTGATCCCAGGTGACACCCTTATATTTCCGCAGAGTTCGGGACATCTCCACCTTTGAAACTGGGAGAACGCGAATCTTCAACGTTTCATCGGTTTCGGTGTTGATGGCAAGGTGATGCAAGCCCCGCCAAGCTGATTCCACGCGCTGGAAATTTTCGTGATGGAGGATCTCGTTGAGTTGTGCAGAAAGCTTCTGGTCGATCGAAGCAATCATTGCTTGGATAGTCGTGACGACATCGTCGCTGATTAGCGACGTGTTTTGAAGTGCCTGCTCGGCCAGTGTTCGGACGGCACTCTCCACCAAGTCACGGGAGTGGTCCGAGCGGATCTTGAACTCGAATCGAAGCATGCGGGTGAAATCGCCGAGATCAACGGTGGCGACCTGTACATCTGTGGCATCTGCAGGCATCATGATCAGTTCTCCTCTGTGTCTGGGGATGGCAATGGCGGAGCGGCAACCAATGCATCAGGCTTCTCAGTCTCGATGCCATTGCCGAGGGCGCTTAGCAGTGCCGAATCCGCGAGGAAGTGGGTGAGCAACTCTTCGGCACCGTTCTTACCGTCCATATAGGCCAGCAGATTGGAGAGCTCCGTTCGCGCCTCGAGCAGCCTGCTAAGGCTGTCGACCTTGCGCGCCACGGCCGCCGGCGAGAAATCTTCGAGCCGCTCGAACGTCAAGTCGACAGCGAGTTGGCCTTCTCCGGTCAATAGGTTCGGCACCCGCATCACCACCCTGGGCCTCAGCGATCTGAGCCGATCATCGAAATTGTCGATATCGATCTCCATCATCTTGCGCTCCGCGACAGGGGCAAGCGGCTCGGCAGCATTGCCGGCGAGGTCGGACATCACGCCGACCACGAAGGGAAGCTGAACCTTCTTCTGAGAGCCATAGGTCTCGACGTCGTATTCGATCTGTACGCGAGGCGGACGAACCCGCGCGATGAACTTTTGACTACTCGCCTTTGTCATGTGTTCCACTCTCCTGATAGGGAAGATTGCGCACGTCACGTGCCCTCGCCGACCGCCAGACCGGCAATCGAACGGTATTGGGCAACCCCTTCTGGCGCCAACTCTTTGATAAGAGCCATGAAGTCCTTCGAGACAAGTCGCTGCGCGCGCTCCAGGAGGGCTGGCAGCGGGCTCGCGGGCTCATTCACCTGGTACCAGTGGCAAATGCGGCCAAGAATTTCGACAACGTCATCGCGGTTGCGGATCACTTCGGGGTAAGAGGCCTTGCTAGAGTCTGGCAATGGAGATGCCGGGGCTGCAGGCTGGGCCCTTTTCCGATGGGCGTCGACCAGATCCTTGGCCTGGGTGAGTAGCACTATCAGAGGGTCGAATCGAACGGCCTCGTCACTCGCGACGTGCTGCCGAACACTCGCGTCTAGATGGGTGGCGGCTGCCAGGCTGGCGTGGAGACCAGTGCTGATCTGCTCGAGCTGCAGTGGATCGGTGTCGATGAAGGCGTGCTCGATGGTCGAACGATCAATTTCCGTAGATTGGGACCGTAGCGCACCAGCCCAATCGCGGAGCGTGAAAGTCCCGAATTGCCTGGAGGAGGTGAGTGGGACTTGGCGTATTTCTGCCAAGAGCCCGGAGAGATCGCAGAGGCTCGCTAGAGCGTTGAGGCGAACGGTCTGATCTTCGTCATCTTCTGGATCCGGTCGCGGATGTAGCTCTGACCAGTAGAGCTCGACATAGGCCGCGAGCAGCTCAAGCCCCCGACTTAGACCAGAGAAGCCGAACTGACTGAGGGCGGATCGTGTGAGCAAGATTCCGACTCTTAGATCCTTAGTGCGGGCAGAAAGGTCGAGGCCAAGCCGCCACACCTCTGTCCAATCGGGAGCCTCCTCGGTGGCGATGGAGTCGCCTATCTGCTGGTGCGGCTTGCCATGCGACGCTATCTCCAGCTCCAGGAAGCTCAAATCGTAATCGAGAGCATCCCCGCATGCGTTGCCGTCGCTGATCGGTTTTAATAGATGATCTGCATCGAGCATGACCCAAATCCCAGTTTTCCCGACATAAAAGATCGTCGCGCCTCTGTTTCTCAATGTTTAGCAATGAGCAGACGCGATTGCTCATGCACAATCGACATTCGTATATGTCGTGAATGCTTGGGGCGTGAATGCCGCCGCTTCGGATCTTGACGCAGCTATGTGCTGCTCAGGCGCGAGGGACACCTTGTGAACAACAAGAAGCTCTTCCGGGTCCATCGGGAGGAGAAGCTCACGATGCGCAAGCGCCGTGGCCGGAAACGAGCGAAAGGCAAGCGTTGGTGTTGATCCCGCTGGCTGCCAATGATCGTTGGCGCGGGTTCAGGCTTCTGATGGTCGTGAGGAAAGCCGGACTCTCGTCGCCGATACTTCGCTCTCCGGCCTGCGGTCGCCTGTGGACTGGATCGGGTTATCGAGGAGCGTGGCAAGCCAAGCACTCTGGCCTCGGCTAACTAACCCTGCAGAGTTCGCCCAGATCGGCAACCCGCGACGTGATGCAGTGCTGCGCAGCCGGAATGGTCTCCGCACCTAAACCCGCCGATGCCGCCGCAGATGCGCAACCCACCGCTGGAGCGAACCCCAAACTGGATAAACTTGACGGTACAAGCTCAGCCAGATTGAATTAACATCGTCGGGCAGTCGTTGCAAAGGGCAACCTGCGGAGTACCGTTGCAAACGTGAGCCTGAAGGCCTCCAACTACGAAGTCTTCGCGCGGCCGCCTCCGCGCCAGTTGCTGCATAAGGTGGATGGCGTCCTCGGCGATCGCTCTTGGGGGTGTCGGCGCCATCGCGCGTGCAGCGACCCGGCGTCAGTGGTAGAACGGCTCGAGCACTTCAACGGCATTATATCTCCTGCGCTCCGCCGGACCGCCGCACGAGGCATATAGGGCGACAATCTGGATGAGATCCGTATTGACCGCATGTAACGATGCTCCCCGAGATTCGCACGTTGCCTCATTCATTTTGCTCCCAGTTGGAGCGAAGGAGTGGGGTGCGGAGATGGCGGGGTTTCGCAGCGGCCGGCCTCCTTCGTGAGCGCCATTGCCGTTTTCGACGGAAGTCGAAGGTTAATAACCATCGTCGCGGTATTTACTTTTGACAATGGGTGTGATGCGGCTTTGCGTGATCTTCTAAAAAGAATCGAGTCCCGCCGCCAATCCCCCGTTCTATCGCGCACCTACCGCATCCCAACGTGACTGTCGACCCTGCTTCCATTAGTCGTGCAGGGCAACCACGCGGTCTCTCGTGCAGATCCCTGCGATTTCGAATTGACGGACACCGACCCCGTTTGACGGTCGTGGAGTGCACGCACTTAGTCACCCTAGCCGCCCGCGCACTGCAACCCCGCTGTAGCGATCCTTCTACCTCTATGCTAAAGAAAGTTTTGGAAAAACTTGCCTCGTCGCCATCGTTCGACGGCGGCCTTGGCGCCAATCTTGCGAGGAGCGGGCTGATGGTCGCAGCGGCATGCGAGCCGACATTCTGCGCTCCCGACCGTCGAAGACGAGGTCGCTCTCGGCGTGTTAGTCAGCCGGAATGCGCCGGCCGTCGTGCCCCTAAATATCGATCTCGAGCCAGGTATTGGCCTCCAGACTGAAGAAAAATTCGGCGCTCTCACATGCTCATGCAATCCCGTGGTGGACAACCAACGCACATGATGGTGCAGTTCCTAGGGAATGTGGTGATGAGTCATGAGCCGTCCTATATCACCTTGAACGCTGCCCTCCTGGCTATCCGTTTCTTCGAGGCACCCACGATTATGGCGGCATCGGCGGCGCTGAGATCGGGATGGGCCGCCTTCAGCGCGTCCGCCCACGCCCCCTTGCTCTGCCCCGGCAGCTGCGGTGTCTGCCTAGCGATTTCGTCCAGCCTCGCCTGGTCCTGGGCCGACACCGTCTGGAACGCCGTCCTCACGGCGATATCGCGCCTTACGGCACCCACGACTATGGCGGCATCGGCGGCGCTGAGATCGGGATGGGCCGCCTTCAGCGCGTCCGCCCACGCCACGCC
>NZ_NWSW01000068.1:0-538 GCF_002531805.1 Rhizobium sp. M1
CCCCGGCAGCCGCGGTGTCACCGCCGCGATTTCGTCCAGTCTCGCCTGGTCCTGGGCCGACACCGTCTGGAACGCGGCCCTTTTAGCAATATCCTGCTTTACGGCACCCACGATTATGGCGGCATCGGCGGCGCTGAGATCGGGATGGGCCGCCTTCAGCGCGTCCGCCCACGCCCCCTTGCTCTGCCCCGGTAGCTGCGGTGTCTGCCTGGCGATTTCGTCCAGCCTCGCCTGGTCCTGGGCCGACACCGTCCGGAACGCCGCCCTCCTGGCGATTTCGTCCTTTGCGGCGCCCACGATGGTGGCGGCATCGGCGGCGCTGAGATCGGGATGGGCCGCCTTCAGCGCGTCCGCCCACGCCCCCTTGCTCTGCCTCGACTGTCGCGGTGTTTGCCTGGCGATTTCGTCCAGCCTCGCCTGGTCCTGAGCCGACACCGTCCGGAACGCCGCCCTGTGGCGGTGAAGTTGGAATGTCCGGATCTCTGCAAAGTCGAAATGTCACTTTGGTCTGCATCCGGCAGGCCGATCAGCCCCGATC
>NZ_NWSW01000069.1:0-16140 GCF_002531805.1 Rhizobium sp. M1
TCTAGCATCCGGTGGTCCAACGTTTGGGAGCGGTTCAAAAACCGCCGAGGCTCTAATCGCAGTCGGATGAAAATTCAGTGGCAGGTCAGCGGGTCTCAAACCAGTCCGAGCTGCTGCGGCAAAGAGCCGTGGTGGTGCGCGCCGGATGAAAAGTTCGGACGAGATCCGAGCAGGTGCGTGTCCGAAAGACGAACGAAAGTGAACCCTCCGAAGACGCGCCGTTATGAATATAAGCGTCGTCGAAACCAGGACTGCTTCGTCATCCTGGGACAAGTCCGCCGGGTGCCTGATGATTGGGCGGGCGGCGACCGGCGTAGAGGGGGCGTGAGTTGGACACAGGCTTTCACGCGGAACTGCAGGAACCAGGCTCCTGATGCCAAGGGAGAAGCCCAAGCGGAGAAACCGTAAGGCGAGAGTACCGATGCAGGAGACTGGGGCGGACCGATCCGTATGAGCGTTGAGGGCCCTGTAATGGGGCCAGAGCAAAGGGATCGGATCAGGTGGTCGTATTGTTTGGAACAACTGGAAACAGGATGACTTCGATAGGTACGACAGACAAGCCGTTTCGGATTGAGAAACGGCAAGTGTACGAAGCTTACAAAGCGGTCAAAGCCAACCGTGGTGCAGCCGGGGTGGACGGTGAGACCCTGGAGATGTTTGACAAAGACCTTGCGAGAAATCTCTACAAGATCTGGAATCGGATGTCTTCTGGGGCTTACTTTCCGCCGCCGGTGCGCGCCGTCTCCATTCCAAAGAAGACTGGAGGCGAAAGGGTTTTGGGTGTGCCGACGGTCAGTGATCGGATCGCGCAGATGGTGGTCAAGCAGATGATTGAGCCGGATTTAGAGCCGCTCTTCTTGCCAGACTCCTATGGCTACAGGCCGATGAAGTCGGCTTTGGATGCCGTTGGGGTAACGCGTCAGCGGTGCTGGAAGTACGATTGGGTTCTGGAATTCGACATCAAAGGGCTGTTCGACAATCTTCCGCATGATCTCTTGCTGAAGGCGGTCAGAAAAGACGTCAAATGCAACTGGGCTCTGCTCTACATCGAAAGATGGTTGACCGCGCCTGTGGAAAAGAACGGAGAAGTCATTGAGCGGACGCGTGGTACCCCGCAAGGGGGCGTGGTCAGCCCGATCCTATCGAATCTCTTCCTGCATTACGCGTTTGACGTCTGGATGACCCGGACGCATCCGGATCTACCATAAAGGCCTGGCGCCGGCGAAGATCGGCGGCTACGTCAAACCGACACTGAGGGTGCGGCCGCCGACAACTACACCTTGACGCGTCGCTGGTTGACGCGAATGGCTTTCGCTTGACCCTCCACGCTCGCACGTGCAGCATCGTCGGCCTGATCGATTTCAGGACGAACGCGTGCATCGATCGGGTGGTGATCATGCTCCTGCTCAGGACTTTGATACGTTGAAACGACAACGCCACGGTGCAACAGCTCGTTCATGTCGTGTTACCTCTTCGAAGGCTACAAGCTATCTGGGAAAGACTTACCTTGTAGGGCATTGGCGGAAGGATCGACAATCGAAAAGACAGGCAGAAATCTCGTCTGCAAGGCCGGCCCCAGAAGGGGTCGGAAGGGAAGATCCGTAGGACAGCTCCCGCGAAACCTCTAGAAAAGTCCAGCCTTTTGAGACCTCGCAACCGGCGGAGAGGATGTTGCTGTCCTGCCTCTATTCAACAGACCTCTCCCCCTTTAAGTTCAGTCGGCGAGCGACCCTTGGGCGATCGCTATGCGCCGATCCCGCCCATGCAGACGTATTTCATGGATAAGAAGTCATCCATTCCGTACTTTGAGCCCTCTCGGCCGAAGCCGGATTGCTTGACGCCGCCGAATGGCGCTAATTCGGTGGAAATCAGACCCGTGTTCACGCCAACCATGCCGTATTCCAGCGCCTCTGTGACCTTCCAAACGTTCCTGAGGTCGTTGGCGAAAAAGTAGGCTGCCAAGCCGAATTCCGTATCGTTCGCGAGTTCGATGACTTCCTCGACAGTATCGAACTTGAACACCGGAGCCAGAGGCGCGAAGGTTTCCTCACGCGCAACCTTCATATCCTTTGTCGCACCCGAGAGAAGCGTTGGTTGAACGAACGTGCCTCCGCGAGCATCGCGGTCACCACCAACCACGACAGTCGCACCCTTGGTCACAGCGTCATCGATATGACCATAGAGCTTTGCTACCGCTTCATCGTTGATCAACGGGCCGATCGTCGCCCCGCTCTCAAACCCGTCAAGAACCTGCAAGGCACTCACGCGCATTGCCAGCTTCTCGACGAACCTGTCATGGATCCCGCTCTGTACGTAAATACGGTTCGCGCACACGCAGGTCTGACCCGCGTTACGAAACTTAGAAAGCATAGCCCCCTCGACCGCCTGGTCGAGATCTGCATCGTCGAAAACGATAAACGGCGCATTGCCGCCGAGTTCCAGGCTCAGCTTCATGATCTTCTGGGCGCCTTGCGCCATCAAGATACGGCCAACTTCGGTCGAACCGGTGAAGGTCAGTTTCTTCACGACCGGGTTGGAGCAGACCTCCTCGCCAAACATTCTTGCATTATCCGTCGGGAGGACGCTGAACAAGCCATCGGGTATTCCGGCACGCTCCGCGAGGATCGCCAATGCAAGCGCCGATAACGGAGTCTCGGCAGCAGGCTTGAATACGATCGCGCAGCCGGACGCGAGCGCCGGCGCGATCTTGCGGCACACCATCGCCGACGGAAAGTTCCAAGGAGCGATGGCGGCCACAACGCCAACCGGCTGCTTGATGACAAGCAGTCGCTTGTCGGCCTGGTGACCTGGAATGGTGTCACCATAGACACGCTTGGCTTCCTCACCGAACCATTCGATGTAGGAAGCGCCGTAAGCAATCTCGCCACGCGCTTCCGCCAGTGGCTTGCCCATTTCCGATGTCAGAATTACGGCCAGGTCTTCAGCGTTAGCTACCACCTCTTCGTAGAACTTCCGCATGATCAGCGAGCGTTCCTTCGCCGAAACCTTAGCCCACTTCTTCTGTGCAGCCTTTGCAGCATCGATAGAGGCTCGCACTTCAGCAAGGCCAGCGCTAGGCAGAGAGGCAAGGACGTCCATCGTGGAGGGGTTTAGCACGTTGATGCGTGTGCCGTTTACCCCTTCGCTCGACCACTTTCCTCCAACCAGCATCTGCTCGCGAACGAGAGTCTGGTCCTTTAAACGGCCTAGCAGGGTGCTGGAGATTGCCATGGATCTTCCTTTCTATGCATTGATCATATCTGATTTCGAATGTGTGGTGACCGTGCGTATATCGCGACCATCGGAACGATGAGCAAACCGACGACAGCCTGCTGCGCCGGAAAGTTCAGTCCGAGGCCAACTAGAAGCGAGGTCAGTACAGTCAGGACAAGAACACCGAGCACTGTCGCGCCATAGCCGCCCGCCCCACCAAGAAGCGACGTCCCTCCAATCACCACCGCTGCTACGGTGGTGAAAAGATAAGGGTCGCCCACGCCGACGAAGCCACCACCGGAAAACCCTAGTAGCAGCATGCCCGTGATTGCAGACATGGCACCGCTGACGCTATGGATGACGGTCCAGACCTTGAACTCGGAGATCCCGAGGCGGGCGGCCGCCGTCCGGCTTCCGCCGACGGCGTAAATGCTGCGGCCAAACCAGGTGTTGTACATGAACCATCCAAGCGCGATGGCGACGATAGCCCAGATCACGATGACCGGAGGCAGCGACAGGCCGAAAAACTTTCCGTTGAACGCCGAAATGTTCCTCAGCCATTCGGGTACCGGAGCAAACACTGTACCACCAAACGCCGAGCCGAGTGAGGTGTAGATCTGGACCGCACCGACGGCCGCGAAGCCAACTCCGAGCGACATGATCAGCGCTTGCCCTTGGAGACGGAAGCTCAGGGCGCCATTGGCGGCCCCGACAAGCGCACCGAGGAGCATGACAACCAGCATCGCGAGGGGAGCGGGAATACCTGCGACCATAAGGCTGGGGAGGAGGATGTTCGCGCCTCCAATAATATATGGTATCGAAAGATCGAGCGCACCGACCAGAGCGCATAGGGTCTGGCCAATGGAGGCAAGCCCCAGAAACGCTGCGAGAAGAAGGATTGAACGCGCGTTTTGGGATGATACGAAGCCGGGGACCAGCAATGCACCGAGTGCTAAGAGAGAGGCCAGAAGAACAAAGCCAATGACGATGCTCCGATGAGCCTTGAGCGGGTTAGACTTCTGAGCCGATTTGATTTCGGAATTCATAACTGTCGCGACCATTATCTTGCTCCTTACACAACCGCGCGGCGACTGATGACAAAGACGT
Organism: Rhizobium sp. M1; assembly: GCF_002531805.1. Taxonomy (NCBI): domain Bacteria; kingdom Pseudomonadati; phylum Pseudomonadota; class Alphaproteobacteria; order Hyphomicrobiales; family Rhizobiaceae; genus Rhizobium; species Rhizobium sp. M1. Next base: position 4,321 of record NZ_NWSW01000069.1, read on the forward strand.
TCACGAGAAGTGATCCGACGAGGATTAAGCCGAATGCCATCTGGGTAACGAACCCCGAAACCGTGCCGAAGTTGAAGGTGGAGAGGAGATAGGAGATGAGGAACATGTTGATCGCGCCAAGCGTAGATCCAAGTGCTCCACCACGACCACCGGAGAGGCTCGCACCTCCGAGAACCAGGGCCGTAACAGCCTGAAGGGTGTAGGTGCTGCCCTGCGTCGGATCACCAGAGGAGATCAGCGCCGTGTAGCTGAGGGCGGCAAGTCCAGCGAATGCTCCACCAACAACGTGGGCGATGATGCGGACTGCGTCCACTCGAACGCCGCTCGTATAAGCCATGCGCTCATCCGCACCCGTCATGCGAAGGTTGCGGTAAAACATAGTCCCCCTGAGAAGGAGCCATAATGCATACGCTGCAACCAGCAACAGCAAAACAGGTGACATGATGTCGGTCCCCGCCCCCCAGCTAAGCATCCAGTCGGGCGCGACTCCACCCGGTCGGGACATCACCATCAGGTTCAACCCGGAGAGGACAAGAAAACCCGACAGCGTAACGATTATCGGAGCGACACGCACATAAATGATAACCAGCGCCTGGAGTAGCTGGAATACCGCTCCCAGGCCGACTGCCCATACTATCACTGCGATAGGGTTGGTAATTCCGTTACCCACAAGCCAGGTAATAAGGGTAACGTTGATGAACCCCATCAAGGGGCCAACTGAAAGGTCCACTGCTCCACGACCCGCCATGACAATGGGGGTGAGGGCAAGCGCCGTTAGAATCAAGGGCGTGGCGACAAGGATTGCACCTGCGAGGCCGTTGTTCGTGAATAGCCCGTGTCCGCGTAGGGCAACGGCGACCAAAAGGACAATGAATAGGCCGGCCGGCACGAAGAGGGAACGGTCCTGGGTGATTTGACGGAATGCGATTCCAGACATCATGCAGTCCTTTCCAGATCGAACTCGATGGAGGCGTTTGGCGATTTTCCAAACATTGCGGCCAAGATTGGCTCTTCCGCTATGTCCTCGCCTGCTAGCGACCGGAAAAGCCTTCCAGCAAAGAAGACGTCGACGCGGTCCGCAAAGCCGATGAACTCTTCGATTTCGCTTGATAGATAAATCACGCTGCCACCCTTCTCCGTGAACAGGCGCAGTTCGCGGTAGAGATCGCGCTTCGTTCCGAGGTCGACACCGCGAGCGGGATCGTTAAGGACGATGACGGAGGGTTCGTTTGCAAAGGCACGGCCGATCAAAACTTTTTGCTGATTTCCGCCCGACAGTGAGGTGATCTTGTTCGCCGGACTTCCAATCTTAATCCGGAGCCGATCCACCTCGCGTTTGAACATGGGTTTGAGGCCGGCCTTATTGATTATACCAAGAGGACCGAGGTTCTTGCGATAGACGCCGATGGCAAGATTTTCGAAGATGCTCTGCTGAGGGAAGATACCTTCACGCTTGCGGTCGCCGGAAATATACGAGATTCCTGCTTTGGTAGCGTCTTCGAGCGATGCGATCTTTTTCATTCTCTCGGTGCTGGATGACCAGACTTGGACATTACCACCAAAAGGCTGGATGATACCCGCAACGGCGCGTACAAAAGCGTCCTGCCCCTGCCCGTCGAGTCCTGCAACACCGATGATCGCTCCTTTCGGTAGATCGAAATCGAAGGGCGCTGCCGCGCTGTGAGTAACGAGGTCTCTTACCGCTACCACGGCCGGCGCGGCGGCGCCTACTTGCTTTGATTCGTACGCCTTCGCGTCGCTTGCGTTTCGGTCCGCGGGCGTCATCATTGAAAGCAGGTTCTCTTCAGTTATTTCATGCTTCTCGAGCGTACCAATGGTGACGCCGTCGCGAAGGATCGTGGCTCGATCGGCGATGCGGACAAGTTCAGCGATCCGATGCGTTACGATCAGCACGGTCGCACCTTCCCTACGGAGACGATCAATTTCCTCGTGGAGGCGGATCGTGGAATCGAGGTCTAATGCCGCAGACGATTCATCGAGGATGAGGACCTTCGGCCTGCGCAAGACCGCTCGCGCAATAACTATCCATTGCTTGACGCTCAGAGGCAATGCCCCAACGTTCTGATCGAGATCCACGGGCTTGCCGACGAGGCGTTTCAGGATCTCCTCAGCCTCGGTACGACGACCACTGCCGCCCTGCGAGCGGAAGATGCCGTCGCGCCCGACATACAGGTTTTCCAATACACTGGCCTCGTCGGCCACCAGCACTTCCTGGAAGATCGTTGTCAGCCCGATGCGCTTGGCGTCAGTCGGAGTCGAAATCTCTTCTCCAAGGACCGAAACGCTCCCGGAATCTGGGTGCAACACTCCAGACATGATCTTCGCCATCGTGCTTTTGCCACTTCCATTCTCTCCGACGATGGCGTGCACTTCTCCGGCCCGGGCTTCAAAATCACACTTCTTTAAGGCCTTAGTCTCGCCGAAAGACTTGGCAACATTGATCAACTTGATCGTAGTTTGGTTTTGCATCGGAGATCCTCTAATCCCAACGGCCGCGCGAGGCGGTCCTCCCACAAGAGAAACTTCTGTCCGGTGGCAAGACCCACCGGGCAGAACAGTTTCACTTCGACACAGGCTTCCAGGGATCAGCCGGGCGTTCGAAGTAGTCTGCAGCAATCGCAGCAGGAAACCACCCGTCCGCCTTGGGCTCCACGAAGTCTGTCGAGTTCAAGTCGCAATCTTCTGGTATTGCCGCGCGGACTTCATCGATGGTGTAAGGCAAGACGGGTCGAAGGAAGGACTGAACCTTAGGGCCTTGTCCCTCCAATGTGCGGAGCATGATCTCCCACATCTGTTGCATCTCGCGACGCGGCGGCCAAATATGGAAACTCCTGTCCACAAACTCGGGGTTCTTGCGCCAGTAGCACGCGGCGGAAGCTTCCCCCCCGAGAGTAATCGGGATCATGTCTCGACCTGACTGCAGCATTGCGTTGAGAACGCCGTTCTCTTGGGCCCCCTGCGTGAGGATCCCATCAATCTTCGTCGGGTTCGTCGCAAGAAACTTCTGAACTTCGACCTGGGCCACCTGGTCGGTCCACTTCCCTGCAACTTCACCGACGATCTTTATGTCGGGGTACTTAGCAAGTGCTTCCTTAGCCGCTTTGTCAAAGCTGTCCGAAGAAGCGAAACCGGGAATACCAGAAACGAGAAGGATATTGCCCTTCTTTCCTATTTTTTCCGCCAGCCACGTCGCCATCTCGGCACCGCCCTGCGCGTGATTGGCCGCGCCATTGATGGCGTATGGCGACGTCACGTAGCCCGAAAATGAGAACACCGGCACACCGGCTTTGTAGGCATATTCGATCGTCTGATTAAGAGCCGTGACGTTCGAGCAGCAGATGATGATTGCATCGACGCCTTCGTCCACCATTTGACGCATCTGCTGGATCTGAACGGCGTCTTTAAGATCCGACTGGGTGACCACGACATCAGACACCAGGCCCGCAGCCTTTGATCGCGGTAAAAGATCGCTCATGACCGCATCGAGAGCCGCGGCTCGCCAGGTGTTGCCAGCGTAGCTGCTTGCATAGCCGATCTTCCACGGAGGACCCTTTTTGGGCTTGAAGTCTTTGTAGGCGCTCGCCCCCAATGGAATCTGCGGATCTACAGTTTCATAGATCTTCTTTTCTGTAGCCGGTAGCTGATCGACACCATCCGCGTAAGCGGTTGTCGCCAGGGCGCTAACCGAGATCAGCGCCCCAAGTGTGACATTCAGAATGCACCTCATTGAAGTTCTCCTCCCGAGAAAAGGATCAGGCAACCTTAGACCGGGCTGCTGATGACTGTTGGATCTCCTCAAGAATCGGCAACAGATACTTCCGGAACTCGCTATAGTCCTCAGTAACGGGAAAATGTCCGAGCTTTTCCATTGTCCAAAACTTGGAGCCTTTGACCAGGTCTGCAGCAATCTTGGTATCGGCCGGGGACGTGTTTGGATCGTATTCGCCCGTGAGGAAGTATAGCATACATTTCGACGTATCGATTTTGCTGGCTTCTTCTGGCGACACATCGTGGTCGTAGTAGTAGTAATAAAGATCACCCGCGAAGATTCCCGGTCCACCGCAGCTGTATTCCCACTGGATTTCACGGACATTCGCTTCTGGCGAGTACGGTGAGATATTCAGCATCATCGCCGCACCGATGGAGGTGCGATTGACGTTTGGATTGTCGAACTCCCTGCGGATGCCAGCCATACCGACGTCGACGTACTCCGCCGCCGAGCGCAACGCACCTTCGACCGAGATCGTGGCGCGGAAGTTGTCCGGATAGTTCGATGCCAGGTCGATCGCGAGATGGCCGCCCATGGAGCTGCCCAAATAAACGGGGCGGTCTAGGTCGAGTGCTTTTGAGAGTTCGAGCTGGAAGTCCATCATGAACTTCTTGGTCATGTTGTATTCCTTCTCCCACCAGCGAACGCCGTAGGGGGGAAGGGACTTGCCGTGATACGGCAGATCGAACGCGATGACGCGAAAATTTTTCGTCACGTCGGAATCGCAAAGCATATGACGGTATTGGCGACCGTCGGACCCTGCCGTATGACCGACGAGAAGCGGAATCCCCTGGCCCGCTTCTTCGTAATAGACGCGGTACTCGATACCTTCTACGGTGAGATAGAGATAACGGCCGATAATGGGGTCAAACTTGGTCATGCTGCTGCTCCTTCAGAACGGGCATTGCGCATCAGGGTGGTCATGCGGTTGAGAGCAGGCAGATACGCGAAGGTTTCGTTGTTACTGCTAAGGTAGAGGCCATGCTTGATGTTTGATGACTGCAAGCACTGATAAAACGGCAAGGGTTTGTGCTGAAGCAGCGCCTCCCACTGTGAACCGGTCCCGCGTATGACGATAGTGCACTTGTCGTCGTCGTATTCGGCCTCTTCCACCTTTAGCAACGTACCGTCCTCGAAATGAAGCGCTACACTGCGGGTAGGGAAATCGCATTTTAATATACCGTTAAGATAACGAGTTTCGCGCTTGAACTCGAAATCCTCCCGCACGAATTCTATGAATTTCTTGAGATCTATCGCCATTTTAGGCTCCTCCCTTGTTGATAAGCGCTGAGAACTCCGCGCATGTTGTACATGCCCCCTAACGGGACAGCACATTCTCAAATGCCCATTTCGGTGAAGACTTCCTGGGCATGCCTGAAACTGTCGATGCCTGCTGGCACACCAACGTAGATAGCCACCTGAAGGAAGATCTCCTGGATCTCCTGTTTCGTAACACCGTTGTTGATGGCGCCGCGGATGTGGCCTCTGAGCTCGTGCGGTCGGTTTAAAACCGCTATCATTCCAAGGTTGAGGATCGATCGAGCGCGACGGTCGAGGCCAGGTCGGTTCCAGATATTGTCCCAACAATACTCGGTGACGAGTTCCTGCATCGGCCAGGTGAAGTCGGTCGCCTTTCCGAGGGCCGCATCAACGTAAGCGTCCCCCATCACCTGCCGACGAGTAGCAAGTCCGCGCTTGAACTGCTCCGATGGAGCTGTTCGCTCGCCGGCCTTAGACCCCTTATCTTTCCTGTCCAAAGTGGCCATTGGGTTTCGCTCCCTTCATCATATTTGACAGATTATCAGACAATTTTCAACTGTCAGTTTGGCGTAGTTTTTCGCGGTCAGGCCCGATCTTTCACGAACTGCGCAATTTTCGTATGGTCGACATCGGGGCCTAAAGCATGCCGAGCAGCATCCCAGGCATCAGCGGTACCGGCCAATGTCGGCAGCTGGAGATTGAGCGCCTTCGACAAGTCCGCTGCAATCCTAATGTCTTTCGCCATAAGCCCCAAAGCAAAACCAGAGCCAAAAGTCTCCGAGAGGATGAACTGCTTCATCTTCACTTCTGTTGCGTTGTTCTTGCCAGACGACGAGTTGAGAATATCGACGATCGTTCTAGGATCGAGACCAAACGTTCGGCCAAGAAGAACGCCTTCGATAGCTGCCAGAACCCCGGCTCCCGATACGAAATTGTTGATGGCTTTCATGGCGTGCCCTGAGCCGATCGGGCCTGTCCTAAAAATCTGGCCGCCCATGGCGCACAGGATGGGATCAGCTTGATCGATATCGTCAGAAGCACCGCCTGCCATGATAGTAAGAGAGCCTTCGACGGCTCGCTTCACTCCGCCTGACACGGGAGCATCGACCAGCCGCAAGCCCTTCTGATGCAAGCGCTCTGCGAGCTCACGAGTATCATTGGGCGCCGATGAGCTCATGTCGATGACAAGCGCGTCAGTGCTCAGGGATTGCCAGGCCCCATCCTTGAAGAGCGCGTCTTGAACAATCTTGCCGTTGGGAAGCATGGTAACCGCAACATCGGCGCCATTGAATGCTTCCGCTACCGTCTCTGCCGGAACGCCGCCGACGGCCGCGAACCTTTCCCTAGCCTCGGCCGATAGATCAAAGCCAGTGACTTCGAATTGAGCCGACAACAGATGTTGTGCCATCGGCCCGCCCATTGCGCCGAGACCAATAAAGGCGACGCGCAGATTTTTTCGTGGTGACAACGTCCCGCTCCCGAATGTGAGGCAAGCACAATCGGCTACCTCCGTTAGTGAGGAGCAGTTAACGACCTATCAGACAATCTGTCAATCGGAAAATTCATGCTTGGGCCGGCGCGCCCTCGCTACGACGCCAATTTTGCCGTCGCTTCTTCAATCACCTCACTTAAAATGAACGTGCAACCAGCACCCATCTTATCGTCCGATGGACACGAGAGGTTGTTGCGTTGTCAAAAGCACCGTGCCTGAAGGATTTAATTAACACCCGGCCACCTCCAGCATCAGACAATCTGTCAATTTTCGGAAAATCTTATGGCATCAGCCTGAGGTGTTATTGCGCAGGTACTCGAGTGCGACTTTCGCAGCCATATCAATGTGGTGCTTACAAGCGGCCGCAGCCCTGGGTCCGTTGCGATTTTGGATCGCTTCGGCAATCTCTTTGATTTCTGCAATGCTATGTTTGAGGCGCCCCGGTTGTGTCATCGAAGTCATGCGCAGAAGATTGATCCGGTTGTGCAGCGATGTTAGCATTTGCCTGACGAAGACGTTTTTGCTGCCATCCATCAAGCAGTCATAGAATGCGTTTTTGGCAGCGATGAGCCTGTGTCCCACGCCGCTTTCCGCCGACGCTTCGAATTCTCTAACGGCATCTTGCAAAGTGGCAATATCTTCCGCCGTTCCATTTTCGGCGAACTGCTGACCAGCAAACCCCTCGAGCAGCGCGCGGACGGTGTAGAGCTGAGCGGCCTCCTCATAGGTTATGATACTGACAACTGGACCCTTGTGGGGGAAGCTTGTGATCAATCCCTCTGCCTCAAGCTGCCGAAGCGCTTCACGGACGGACGTGCGACCCACGCCGATCATTTCGCAAAGCTCGCGCTCGACGAGCCTTTGCCCCGGCTTGAACTTGCCCGTCGCAATAGCCTGTCTGAGCCTTTCTTCGACTTGCACTCGAAGAGAGGCATTTTGCCGAGCGACGTGCAGCTCCACATCTACCATGATCAATGTCCTACGTAGCACTAATGAATTTGAGCTAAATATATGGCTGCTTCGCGGGGAACTTTCAATCAGATTGTCTGATGAGCGGTCATTAGCAACTATTCTCGAGGATTGAGCCTGCTGTGTAAAGGTCGGCTTCCCGATCCATGAGGAACCGATCGGTTGGCGCGCCATAAGTGGAGATTCTAGTCCAAATGGCCTAGTTCAATTGGTGTCCTGATGGCCGACAATGTCCGCCCGCCGATTTCTCAAAACCAGCCACGGTTGCGACCCTGATCGACGAGGTGTCCACGGTCACCGACACCACCGCATCTTCCAGGAGCACCCGTTCGACTAAGGGCCGGGTGCAGCTTGGCAATCGGCAAAAGCCGCATCAGCAGACGATAGTGGTTCCGATCGCGCCTCCAGTCCGGAGGCGGCATCGATCTTGAGCGCCTCAAGATCCGCCATCTCTCTTCGCCTGCCAGCTTGGCTCGTATTTGCGGTATCGCTCCCGCAATTCCCATTCTAACCACTTTTCTCTCTGACCATCTCTCTTGAAAAATTGTAACCTTCGTGCTACATATCTAGCGCAATCTGTAGTGCGAAGTGACAAATTCCGACACCTCACAACCCTCCGGCCGCTGTGCGGCGCGCGCTGCGCAAACTGGGCGCAGACATCCACGACGCACGTCGACGTCGCCGCCTGTCTATGGCGGTAGTAGCCGAACGTGCCTTCACCTCACGCTCAACGCTTCAAAAGATCGAGGCCGGCGACACCAATGTCAGCATCGGCATCTATGCAGGCGTCCTCCAGGCACTCAGCCTGCTAGATGGGCTGAGCCAAGTCGCCGACATCGGTAACGACAGCGTCGGCCAGTCTCTGGCCAATGCAGAGTTGCCCAAGCACGCTCACCCAAGGCGATCACCGGGATCGTCACGCGATGGCTGATTTCGAAGTTCATCTCGACCTTCACGGCCGCACACGTCCCATATGGCCCGGAGCAATCGCGCCCGTGGTGCCGAAACAATCGTGTTTGAGTTTGATCGTGCCTGGCTCGAGGACCCTGGCCGCTTCTCGCTGCAGCCCGCTCTAGCTCTGAGCTGGGGAGAAAAATCACGGCTTTCTGTGGCTCGATAAAGCCAGCTGGTCGTTGTCCCCTGCCTATGACCTCAATCCAGTGCCTACGGATGTCAAGGCGCGCGCGCTGACGACAAACATTGATCTTGATGAAGGCACCTGCTCCCTTGACCTGCTGGAAGAAGCTGCATGGCTCTACGCCCTAACGCTCGCCGAGGCTCGCGTGATCATTAAGGAAGTCGCGACACCGCAAGGTGGCGCGAGACCGCCAAGGCGGTCGGTGCGCGGTCAGCCGAGATCAACCGTATGGCCAGTGCGTTCGATCACGATGATTTGCAGCGAGCGCTAGCCCTATGACGAGAGCCTTCCTCCACAGTTTGATCCGCCCTCGGCCGGCCCGATCACCGAACCGGATTACGGCATCGTTGCGTTGCAAAGCACGGATGTCCGATAGCAATCTTCCGATTTGCGGTCCTGGCTGGATTTGCGATTGAATTGTTTCAAGCGCCTCCGTGACCAACGAGCGGAAACCAATAATTTTGCGATTCGGTGAGATCGAGACGCAACTCTAAGAACAACTATGTCGCTGCCAGCGGATCCTCAATCACATCATCGACGATCGATGGCTGGCCAAGCACGTCAGCGAAGCGCTGTAGCATGGCAACAGTACTCGATGACATCTCCGCCCTGGAGCCCGGGATATAGCAAGCGGCTGCATAAGCGAGTTGCCGTTGCCTCGGTTCCGTTAGCAACAGCGGCAGCGTCTCGATTGCTTGCTGCGGCTCAAAGGTGACGATGGCCGTCTGTACGCGAGTGATTGCGGCCAAGTGATCAGCGCTTAGTGAGCGGAAGGGCTCGTCCTCGGTCAGCACCCGCGACCAGCGCGCCAGGCGGTCGCGTCGGATTCCGCCACGATCGCTCACCAGGAGTACGACCATACGGATGATGGCATCGGCGAGTCCGCCGATCGCGATCGCCCTGAGCGCATTGGCGATGTCCGGCTGCCATCTCATATCGCCAAGTGTCGTCCCTTTGCGATATGCTTCGTGGGGATTGTCAAAATATCGCTGCCAAGGGTTGTTCCAGATCATGTGAAACGCGAGCTCATAACCCATGTCGCGCCAGTCGCGCATGACCACGATCGCCTCTTCGACAGCCTTGAAATAGAGCGCTTCCGCAGCCAGGAAAGGATTTTCCGCTGCTGCCTTTGCCCGGGAGTTCCGCACCTGCTCTGAAATGGACTTATAGCCAACCATGATCGGATTCTGAGAAGACAGCAGCGATCGCTCCAGCCGCTTTGGATGGAACATTCGGCTGGCGTCTGCTGACATGTCCGTGACCGCGGCCTGCACAAAGGGGCGGGCAACTGTGTGATAGATCTGCGCTTGCAGTTCAGAGACGCGGGCGACGGCAGCGAAGGGACCTCCATCGTCATAGCCGTCGTTAAACTCACGGATATTCTCGAAGGTGCGCTCGATCAGCTCAACACTATAGCTCTTGTGTCCAGCATCTTCTTGAATGTCCGTGATGCGCATCTCGTAAAGACCAGGCAACAACGCCTCAATTGCCTCCAGCGTGCTTGCAACCTCATTGTATTCTTTGTTGATTACTCTCGAGGAAACGAAAGTACCGAGGTGACCGACGTCGTTATGTACCATATAAATAATGTGCTGGCCGAGAAGGCGGATTTCCTCCTCGTTGTCATAGATTTCGGGGATCCAATTCAGCGCCTGCTGCGGCGGCGTGACATTGTCGCCATGACTGGCAAATATGATAATAGGCGCCCTGATCTTCTTAAGGTCGAAATGCCGCCGTTCCGGCTCCCCATACGCCTTGTTCTGCGCCAGTCGATTACCAACAAAGAGGTGCTCAACTATCCAGCGGATCTCGTCTCCCCGCATCAGGCAGAAGCCGCCCCACCACTTCTCAGCTTTAAGGAAGGCTTCGCTCGCCGCATCCACATCTCGGAACAGTTCGACATACTTCAGGAATAACTGGCGCTCGGGATTAAGCGTTTCGAAATTCTGTACGAGATGGGCGCCGTCGAAGATGCCTCCGCCCAGATCTGACAAAAACATGGGTACCCAAGCTCCCCCGAAGAGGCCCGCCATGTAGCGGAGGGTATTTTCGCCGATATTTCCCGAGGTAGGTGTCACCGGCGATCCGTTGAGGATGATCGGGCCAGCTAAGTCGAGATTTGTCGCAACCATCAGAAGGGTAGCCCAGCCAGCTTGGCAGTTGCCGACTACGACAGGAAGGCGGGCCAGCGGATGCAGGCGCATGACCTCACGAACAAAGGCCGCTTCCGCATACGTGACATTAGAGAGATACTGCCCCCCTCTGGCTCTCGGCGGAAGGACACTAAATAAACCGGGTGACCTTCCCGGAACGCCACGCCGACCTGGCTGTCTTCTTTGTGGCCACCGACGCCGGGACTATGTCCGGCGCGCGGACAAATTATTATAAAAGGACGCTTCGTGTCATCGACGTTAACACCTTGGGGCGGGATCATTCGAAGTAACACGTAATTGGATTTCAGGGGCAGATCGTTTCCATCCATAACTGTTTCGTAGTCGCAGAAGAAAACCGGCGGACAGCCTGCCGCTTCATGTTCGAGGAAGATGTCGCCGCGCTGTCGGAGAAGATCCATGCACAACATGGCGCGCTCACTAGCGTCGCGCAGGTATTCCGCCCAAGCGTGGCCCAAATTCCCATTGTCGTGCACCTCGCGTAGACTCTCGGCAAGACGTTCGGCCTCAGTAAAGAGCTTTCCCTGGTGGGTAGACTGGCTGTCGCACATGACTTGCACGCGGCGCAATAAGGCAACCTGCAGAATTTTAGCGGTTTCAGCGCCCGCTTCCGCCAAGCGTTGGAACATCGGGAATAAACTTTGGGTCACTTGGCTGTCCAGTTCCGTGGATGGCGCTTCAATCCACCGGAGCGGGTTTAGAGATGTAAGAATGTCCGCCATCGTTTCAACTCCTCTATGGTTATGATCCCGTACGCATACATACGTGCCAGATCGATCGTGCTTCCGTCTGGCGAGGTGCTCGATAGGCAATGCCGACGCCTAGGAAAGCACTTTGACGACTTCCGACCCCAACGAGTTACCGCCGCATTCATCCCCTGCAATGTCTATGCCAAGCACTGGGTCAGCCAGCTACGCCGAGAGAGGGGGCAGCAAGCTCGTCGCCAGGGAATGCCACACAAAGGTAAGCGGTGCATTGACCCCGTCTGGCAATAGCGGGG
>NZ_NWSW01000070.1:0-15669 GCF_002531805.1 Rhizobium sp. M1
TTGCAGAGATCCGGACATTCCAACTTCACCGCCACATCGCCTGTAGCCGGGTACATTCTATTTCCAAGCGCGAAAGCCTCAACTACCAGCGCCGGCCGAGGCAAGTTGCTTTGTCAAATCCATTTCATGACGATCAATACGCCGCCGCACTCTTGCCGTGGCGGTCAGCGGAACCGGTTGACTTCCGTGGCCGACTTGCGGCGGCTGATGAATTCGCGCAGCAACGGCAGGAAGAAAGCCTTGCTGAAGCGGCCTGTCGGCGGCTCGGGCTCGAGATAGAATGAATTGCCGACGGTGTCGGTGTTGAACTCATCGAAGATGATCCAAAGCCTGCGATCGGCATCAAGGCCGGCGCGGCGCTTTTCGATCGCAGGCACTTCTACAGTAAACCGCGATGCCTCCGGCTGTTTGGTGGTGATGGGAAAGAACAGGACCAGGTCACCGTCCGGCCGTGGCATTCTCACGCCCACGGCGACCGGTCGCTCCTTGCGTCCTTCCGTCTCTCCTCGCTCAGCCTCCCGCGCCCAGAGGTAAGGATAGCGTATGACGCTTGCGGTCTGGATCAGGTCGTAGCTCACGACCGACCTGCCTCATCCTCGCCGGCATAGGTCTCGACGGCGTTCTCGAATTCAGCGAAGAGTTCATCCGACATGGTCCCGATGGTGCCGGCGGATCGGCGGTCGGATTGCTTCATCAGCCGCTCGTAGTCTTCGATGTTGAGGAGGACGAGGCGCGGCTTGTTGCGCTGGGTGATGGTGACCGGATGACGAAGCGCCTCGGCGATGATGTCGCCGGATTTCCGGGAGAGATCACTGGTAGAATAGGAACCGCTTGACCTGGCCATAGGTGTTCTCCTTTGCTGTATTTGCTGTCATATACAGCATTTCCAGTAATGCTGTATATAGGTGAGACTACCTTTATTCCGACGATTGAACGGCGAGGATTCTCTGGGCCAACATGGTCGGAAACGAAGCCTGCCCGGTCGACTAGGTGTTTAGCCCCGCCGCGCCATCATCACCTGGCGAGATCAAAGGTATTTCGCGGCTACGTCGGCTTCACCTAAAGAACTAGGCTTGGCGAAAGGGCCGCGCAGGCCATCAACTATCGATGATCTAGCGACTGGCTGCCAATTCACCGAAGATGGAAAAACAGGGCACGCCGCTCGATGAGCGGATAGCGCGCGTTCGAGTTACCCGGGAGCCGACATGCTTCACATCGCTAATATTGCGCCACCTCGGTTCAGGTTGTGGACGCGCGCGTCACGGGAATGGCGCCGGGGTGAGCCCGAGCTTCGGATCCTCGACAAATTATGCCGTCGGAACCAGACTGCGATCGATATAGGCGCGAACTACGGTGTTTATTCCTGGTTCTTGACCAAGCTTGCGCGCGATGTCGTCGCCTTTGAACCTCAGCCCAATATGGTCGCTTTTCTGGAGGCAGCACTTGGTTCGACGGTTCGGGTCGAGCAGGTCGCACTTTCCGATAGCGCTGGCGTTGCAACGATGCGGATCCCCAGTGATCAGCTTATGGATGGCTGCGCGACAATTGAGGAGCAGAATACGCTTTCAACGCAAAATGTCGAAGAAATCTCCGTTCCGACCCGGCGCCTGGATAGCTATCAGTTCGACGCTGTCGGTTTCATCAAGATCGACGTTGAAGGCCACGAGCTCAAAGTACTCAAAGGTGCGGAGGCGATCTTGAGCCGGGACCGTCCCAACCTGCTCATCGAGGCGGAAGACCGACATCGACCCAATGCTGTCGCCAGTGTGATCGACTATCTCACACCGTTTGGCTATTCGGTATATTGCCTGAAAGATCGAAAATTGCGCTCCCTGTCGTCCGAGGAGGTTCGGAAGAGCTCTTCCGGAAGGCCTTATAATTACGTTTTTTCTATCCGTAAGGACCTGTAAGGCTTCGTCGTGGCGCCCTCCTCTGCACGGTCGTAGCAACTCCCGCAGGTCACCCCTCCGGCTACGCCGTCAATTTGGACAATTGGCTGACGTGGACGTACTCGAGCGGTCCGTGAGGATCACGTTCCCCGAAACGTTGCGGCGATCGGTTCCGGTTAGCCAACGCTCCGGCGAAAAATACGTCTTGGTTCTCACCTGCGCAGCTGAAGTCGCCTTAAGACCAAGAACAAAATCAAAATTGCTTCCGCCGTCGGCTTCGCGCATGAAACTGAGATAGGCGCCGAATTGCTCTTCTTCGACATTTCGAAGGTTTTGGATCGACGTAAGACTATCCTCGAAATCGCGCCAGCACGCCTGCTTCACAATGATCTCGAACATGCGCAGAATAGCTGGGGCGAGACGCCCCTCATCGTCTGTCGTCGGCCCGATGATCCTGGCGCGGATCTCAACAATATCGCCCATTTCATTTCCGCGAACCTTGAGGAAGGTGGAACTGAGGGGACGCGCCTCGTCACGTTCATAGATGCGCTGAAAATAACATTCATAATTGCGATTGCGCATCGATGCCGCTTTCCATTCGCTCATCTCGATACCGGCCTCTCGAAGAGCAGCGCAAATATTCGACCCCGAGACGCGCCATATCCGCAGAAACTGACCTGCCAGCTCCGGCTTCGGGGCCTCGATCAGCTGCGGCGATATCGACATCGGCCGGAGGGGAGAAGCAGTCTCATCATCACGGCGGGCGGCGATTTCCGATGACGGGGCAGCCTTATCGAGAGCTCGATCTTCAACGTGCCCAGCCGGACCTTCGAGACGGTCGCTTCCACCGAAAAAAACGACGATGCCCGCGACGAGCAAGATGCCGATCAAGAGCACTGGCCAAAGCAGCCAGCGGGGGACGTTCCGCCACGGGAAATTCCAGTGTGAACGTGGGCCACCGCCAGGAGGATCGACGGCTGATGACACCTTATCCACGGCGCGGCCTCACAAACAAAATAGGAGCCTGTGCGCGTTCGAAGTCGATCGACCTCGATTGTCTTTGCGACCAACCGGGTTTGGATCGATCCGCCCCGGCTCGCGGCTCCTGGGGAGGTGAGCAACGCATCTGAAAAACCGTACAGTCTGTTCGACTCACCTTCGACTCAGCGAGTGTGAGGTTAGGCGCGTATAGCGTCAAGCGGCGACCGACTTCACGAACATGCAGGCGGCCAAACCGCAGACGATGAGAGGCGATATCTGCCTCAAAGCTCACTCGGAACTGTGTTTTCAGCCAATGATCCGTCAGCCTATGGTTCACGTATTGCGTTATCGAGTCCGCGCAGCAACGGATACAGGAAGTAGGACATCACCGTGCGGTTGCCGACCTTGATTTCCGTCGACACGGTCATGCCGGGAAGCAGCCGCACCGGCACATCTGCGGCATTCAGCCGGGTATCGGCAAGCAGGATCCGCGCCTTGAAGAAGGGGGCGGCCGGCTGGCCGGGGGTGGCTGTCTGCTCCTGTTGGCCGGTTAGAAAGGTGTCCTGGCTGATGGTTCTCACTTCGCCGGAGGCTGTGCCATATTTCTGGAAGGGATAGGCGTCGAGTTTGATGCGTGCCTCCTTGCCGACGGCCACGCGGCCGATGTCGCGGGTGTTGATCGACACTTCGGCTTCGAGCGGTACGTTGATCGGCACCAGCGTGACGACCGGTTCGGCCTCCCGCACCACCGAACCGACCGAGCGTTGCGCCAGGTCGAGCACGACCGCATCGGCAGGTGCCGTCAGCGCCACCATGTTGCGGCGCAGCTCCAGTTTCTTCAGCTCTTCGCCCGCCATGTCGCGCTGGCTGCGCAGGTCCGCCAGCTGCTCCATCGCGGCGCGGCGGAAATCCTCGATAAATGCCTGACGGTCGGCGAGCAGCTTGGCATAGGTGTGAGCCGCCTCGTCGGCCTTGCCGCGCACGGCAGTGATATCGGCCTCGACATCAAGGCGGGCGTCGCGCGAGCCGAGCATGGTGAGCAGCGAGCCGCTTTCCGTGTCATAGAGCTTCTTTCGTGTCGCCTCGATCTGCGAGAGATTGTCGCGCCGGTCGTT
Organism: Rhizobium sp. M1; assembly: GCF_002531805.1. Lineage (NCBI taxonomy): Bacteria > Pseudomonadati > Pseudomonadota > Alphaproteobacteria > Hyphomicrobiales > Rhizobiaceae > Rhizobium > Rhizobium sp. M1. Next base: position 3,986 of record NZ_NWSW01000070.1, read on the forward strand.
CAGCACGGCCTCCTGGTTGCGGTTTGCCTTGAGGACGGAGGACTGGCCGGCGATCTGCTGCTCGAAATTCTGCAGCTGCGCCGTGTAGAAGGCGCGCCGCTGGCCGAACAGCTGCACCTGCAACTGCTCGTCCGGCGTATTGCCGGCGATCTTCGAATAGTCCTCGCCGGTCAGCTCGGTCTCAAGCCGCTTCACCTGGGCGTCGAGGGCGGAAAACTTCGTCTTCAGCTGCCCGACGTCGGCCTGGCTGAAGGTGGCGTCGAGCGTCGCCAGCGTCTGGCCGGCACGCACCACCTCGCCGGCCTTCACGTCGATCGTGCGGATGATCGAGGTTTCGAGCGGCTGGACGACGATGGTCGGCTGAGTGGTGACCAGCTTGCCGGGCGCAATCACCACCTCGTCGATTGACGAGACCGAGGCCCAGGTGATCGCTGCGGCAAGCAGCGCCGTGACGCAGTAGAGCGTCATGCGGGCAACGCGCGGCGGCGCGCGCTCTTCCAGCTCGACGGCGTCGGACTGAAATTCCGCAATCGCCGGCGGCAGCGGTGGGCGGGCGGTGAGCTCCCTGCCTTTGTCCGGTCCCGTGGCCGAGGGGGCTTTGTTCGAGCGTACGGGCAGGTTCTCGCTGGATTTTTTGACATGCGCGTTCATGCGACCTGCCTCATCTGCTGTGCCCAGAGGTGACGGTAGGTCATGCAGCGCGACACCAGCTGATCGTGTCGGCCGATATCGGCGACCTTGCCGCGATCGATAACGAGAATGGCATCGGCATCGACAAGGGTCGAAAGCCGGTGCGAGACAATGATGACAGTGCGGCCGGCGGCGATGCGGCTCAGATTCTCGCGGATGATCGCCTCGCTGTCGGGATCGAGCGCGCTCGTCGCCTCGTCGAAGATCAGCAGCTTCGGATCGGTGATCAGTGCGCGGGCAATCGCCAGGCGCTGCTTCTGGCCGCCGGAGAGGTTGGCGGCATTTTCCTCCAGCATCGTGTCGAAGCCGCGCGGCAGCCGTTCGATGAACTCTTCGGCGCCGGCGATGCGGGCGACCTCCATGATCTCCTCGATGCTGGCATCGGGCTTGGCGGCGGCGATATTGTCGCGCACCGAGCCGCGGAACAGGAAATTGTCCTGCAGCACGACGCCGATGCTGGTTCTTAAGTGCACGAGGTCGATCTCGCGGCTGTCGTAACCATCCATGCGCACCAGGCCTTCCTGGCTTTGATAGAGCCCCTGGATGAGCCGGGTGATCGTCGTCTTGCCCGAGCCGCTCTTGCCGACCACGCCGAAGACGCAGCCTGCCGGAATGGCGAAGGAGACATTGTCGAGCGCCGGCGCGGTGTCGGGAGCGTAGCGGAAGGTGACCCTGTCGAATGCGATGTGGCCCCGCAGATGCGGCCGAACACCGCGCCCGCGGCCCGCCTGCTCCGGCCGCTGGTTCATGATCTCGCCGAGCATGCGCACGGAGAGCGCCACTTCCTGATATTCATGCACCATGGTGACGATCTGGACGAGCGGTCCGGAGACCCGGCCGGCGAGCATGTTGAAGGCAACCAGTGCGCCGATGGTCATCGCGCCATTGAAGACATCGAGCGCGCCGAGGCCGATAATCGCGACACTCATCAGCTTCTCCAGCAGTCCGGTCATCGCCTGGGCGATGGTCGAGATCTTCTCGACCCGGAAACGCACCGAGATCGACTGGGCCGAATAATCGTCCCACACCTTGCGCTGGCGCGGTTCCAGCGCCAGCGATTTGACGGTACGCATGCCGTGCACGGTTTCCACCAGCAGGGCCTGCCGGTCGCCTTCCGCCTGGTAGAGCGCCTGCAGGCGGCGCTGGAACGGCCCGACGAGCAGCATCACCACCAGGCCGACAAGCGCTGCGAAGCCGAGCACCACGAGCGTCAGCTTGACGCTGTAGAGAAGCAGGATCGGCACGAAGACGAAGAGGGACACGCCGTCGAGAAGGGTCAGGAACAGCCGGCCGGTCAGGAATTCGCGGATGCGCCCCGTCTGCTGCATGTGCTTGACGAGAACGCCGGCCGAAGCCTGTTCAAAGAGCGCGATCGGCAGGTTCAGCAGATGGCCGAAGGTGCGGGTCGCGACGCGGATGTCGATCCTGTTGGTGGCGTAGAGCAGCAGATAGCGCCGCAGGAAGGTGAACGTCGCGTCGAAGACGAGCGCAATCGCGATGCCGACCGTCAGAACCGTCAGGGTCGCATAGCTCTGATGCACGAGCACCTTGTCGATGACGAGCTGGAAGAAGATCGGCGTCATCAGCCCCAGGCCGTAAAGCACGAAGGCCGCGAGCGCGACATCGCGGAAGAAGCTGCGCTGCTTGATGATTTCGGGAACGAACCAGCGGAAGCCGAAGGGCCGGTCCTCATCGGACATGCGATAATTGCGCTTCAGCAGGATCACCGATCCGAGCCAGGCCTTGGCGAATTGCTCTTCGCTGAGCATCATCGCTTCGGCGCGTGAGGCGAGCGGATCGAGAACGCGAATTCTCTCCTCCTCACCGCTCCCGACAGCGTCGGCGATAACCACCCAATTGCCGTTCGTCAGTTCCGCGAGCACCGGAAAGGCCTCGCCGAGCTGAAACAGCGATCGCCAGTCGAGCGTCAGATGCCGGGCCTTGAGGCCGGCATCCTTGGCCATGCGCAGCAGCTGCCGCACGGCAACGGGATCGTTGCCGACGGCATAATCGTGCTGCAGGCGCTCCGGAGCAAGATCGACGCCGTGATGTCGCGCGACGAGCGCCAGACAATGCAGGTTGGTATGCAGAAAACCACTCATGGCCCACCCGAAACCCAATACGAAACCGAGGCGATATCTGTTTTGTCAGTTGAAGTTCGGCGAAGCGTTCGAAGCGCCGGCCGGCCCCGATTGAATATCGGCAGCCGCCGCAGCTGACATATCGCCAACGCGACGAACCGCACCCGCTTCGACCAACCCGCCGAGCGCCTTCTGCATCAGATCGACCGCATTGGCGAAGGCATCGACAGGCATGATGATGCGCTGGCGGAAGACCGGTTTCGGGTTGTTGTTGGCATCACGATCGGTAGCCGAAAGCGACATCAGGTCGATGCGCACGATCGTTCCGGTAATGGTGATTTCGCCGATGCCGTCTGCGTAAAGTTCGTTGCTCATTGTTCTCTCCTCTGGTTGATAATCAAAACGTCTTCACCTTAGGGCGCCTTACGTCCATGAGGACGCTCTAACTGTTTGAATGTGCATGCACATGCCCGTGCGGCCAGGCCGGAAACGGGTCCCGGAGCCCGACAGCCGTCTGCGGGTCGAAGCCTGTCTCCTCACCGGTCAGGCAGTCGTCGAGTGCCGCCCTGATTGCTCCTTCGTCGAAGCCGGCGCCGATGAAGACGAGTTCCTGGCGGCGGTCGCCCCAGACCTCGTCCCAATGCCGGTCGATGAGCTGGCGGAACTGCGGAAAGCGTGGCCACTGCACCTTCGGCACCGAGGCCCACCAGAAACCCCTGGTATCGATGCGGCACTGCGTGCCGGCAATCGACAGAAGGCCGATCTCATCCGGCCTCGTCGCCAGCCAGAAATGCCCCTTCGCACGGATGAGGCCCGACCATTTCCTGCCGAGGAAATCCTGCAGCTTTGAAGGATCAAACGGCTGGCGGCTGCGATAGACGAAGCTTCTGATGCCGTATTCCTCGGTCTCCGGCACATGGTCGCCCCAACCGAAGAGTTCCTTGTGCCAGAGCGGATGACGGGCGGCCTTCGCCTCGCTGAAGAGACCGGTATTCAGGATCGCGCCGAGCGGCACCTGGCCGAAGACTGCTTCGATCACCTCAGCATCCGGATTAAGGGCCGCGACGACCCGGCGCACCTCGGCAAGGTCGGCGCACGGCACGTCGCCTGCCTTGTTGATGATGACGACGTCGGAAAATTCGATCTGCTCGACGAGCAGTTCCACGAGCTTGCGCTCATCGTTCCCGTCACGCCGTTCGCCGCGATCGGCAAGGAACTCGGCACTCCGGTAATCGGCAAGCAGATTGACCGCATCGACGACGCAGACCATCGTGTCCAGGCGGGCGACGTCGCAAAGGGCGGCCCCGCTTTCGTCGCGGAAGGAGAACGTGGCTGCGACCGGCAGCGGCTCGGCAATGCCGGTGCCCTCGATCAGCAGATAATCGAAACGGCCGGCGGCTGCCAATCGCCGCACCTCGCTCAGGAGATCGTCGCGCAGGGTGCAGCAGATGCACCCGTTGGTGAGCTCTACCAGCGTCTCGTCCGTGCGCGACAGATCCGCGCCGCCCTCGCGCACGAGATCCGCATCGATGTTGACCTCGCTCATATCGTTGACGATGACAGCAACCCGACGACCCTCCCGATTGCTCAGGACATGATTGAGGACAGTCGTCTTTCCCGCGCCGAGAAACCCGGCGAGAACCGTTACGGGCAATCTGTTGTCTGTACGCATCATCGATACTCTCACTCTTTACGGCATGCTTGGTCTTACATCCGCGTGGGCGTTACGCCGCGAGCTGCGGTTTGAATGCCACGTCCACGTAGTAGTTCGTGCTGTTGTAGCTGGCGGTCGGGAACAACCCGCCCGATCCATAGGCATAGACGCCGTTATTGCCGCCGGGCGCCTTCAGGTCCCCATTCGTCACATCGCTGGCAAAATAATTGCCGGTCGCCGAGTAATTGCCGTTGCTCGAGTAGGAAACGACGTAGGTCGTATCCGCCTGGATCGCGATCTGCTGGGTGAGCTGCGCAGTCTGCCAGCCGCTCGCCGTCTCGTTGCTGAAGGTGACGCTGCCGAGCAGCGTGCCGGAGGCCGTCCACAGATAGCCGTTATGCGGGCCGATATTATCGGCCCCCTTGTAGAAGCGGATGGCGGTGATCCAGCCCGCGGTATCGGCCTGGAATTTCATACCGAGATTGATCTGCTGATTGTCGTTGGCGTTGACGATCGCAGGCGTCGCATCGGCGGCAAAGAAGTTCTGCTCCGGCCCAGCCGACTGGCTGCCGTTGACGGTGAGCGCAACCTGCGCCGAGGCCGTGCCGCCATTGCCGTCCGATATCGCGTAGCTGAAGCTTGCCGGCCCCGAGTAGCCTGCCGTCGGCGTAAATGTCACGGTCTGGGCCTGGGCATCGTAGGAAACAGTGCCGTTGACCGCGCCGCTGACACCGGTAACGACAAGCGGATCGCCATTGCCGTCGCTATCGTTTGCCAGGAGTACCGAGGCCTGAATGGTGATCGGCGTGCCGGTAGTGGTCGAGAAGCCGCTGTCATTGGCGGCGACCGGAACCGCATTCTGCCCGCTGCCCTGCCGATAGAGCACGTCGATCCAGTAATTGCTCGCATTGTAGGAAGCGGTCGGAAACAGACTGCTTGTACCATAGGCATAAAGGCCGTTGCCGCCGCTCGTCGCACTCGACGGCGCCGTCAGCGCACCGTTCGAATAATCCGTCGTGAAGTAATTCGCTGTTGCCGAATAGAAGCCGTTCGAATGGTAGCTCGCCACATAGGTGGTGCCGGCCGAAACATTGATCGGCTGGGTGAAGGAAACCGTCTGCCAGCCGCTCGCCGTCTCGTTGATGAAGGTCGCCTGGGCCAGAAGCTGGCCGTTCGCCGTCCAGAGCGAGCCGACATGCGTACCGGTATCCTGGGCGCTTCTGTAATAGGTGAGCCCGGTGATCTGGCCGTTGGCGGAAGCGATGAACTTGACGCCGAGTTCGACCGAGTTGGCGTCGTTGGCGGCGGTAATCCCCGACGTGTCGGCGCCGGTGAACAGGCTCGACGTCGCGCCCCCGGCCGGCGGCGTGTCGACGGTGAGGCTGACCGTGGCCGACGCCGTGCCGCCAAACCCGTCCGAAACCGTATAGGAGAAGCTTGCCGCACCGGTATAACCCGCCGTCGGCGTGAAAATGACTGACTTGGTCTGGCTGTTGAAGCTCACCGTTCCGTGGACCGCACCATTGACACCGGTGATGCTGAGCGCGTCGCCATCGCCATCGATGTCGTTTGCAAGCAGGCTGGCGGCAGCAATCGACAACGCCGTGCTGGAATAGGTCGTGTAGCCATTGTCATTGGCGGCGACCGGCAGCACGTTGCTCGTCTGGTTATAGACGACATCCACCCAGTAGTTCGACGACTGATAGCTGGAGGTCGGGAAACCGGAGCCGTCGGCAAAGACGCCGTTGCTGCCGGCAAGCGCCGTCAGCGAGCCGTTGCTGTGGGCGGTCGTGAAATAGTCCGCCGTCGCCACATAGGAGCCGGTCGTGTGGTAGGAGGCGACATAGGTCGTGCCGGCCAGGATATGCACCGGGTTTGAGAACGTCGCGGTCTGCCAGCCGCTCACCGCTCCGCTGTCGGCGAAGGTGACGGTCGCGACCAGCGTGCCGTCGGCCGTCCACAGCGAGCCGGTATGCGGGCCGGTATCGCCGGACGCCTTGTAGAAGCGGATGCCGGTCACCATGCCGCTCGACGAAGCGGAGAACCGCATGCCGAGTTCCAGCGACTGGCCCTCGTTGAAGCTTGCGCCCGTCGGCCCCTCGCTCGCCTTGAACAGCGTCTCCCCTGAAGGGCCTGGGTCCACGGTGAGGCTGACATTGCCCTGATCCGTGCCGCCGCGCCCGTCCGACAGCGTGTAGGTGAAGCTTGCCGGCCCCGAATAATTGTTGGTTGGCGTGAAGGTGATGGTGCCGTTCGGCTTGTTGAGCGTCACCGTGCCGTTGACGGCATTGCCGACGGCCGAAATCGTCATCGCATCGCCGTTGGGATCCGTATCGTTTCCGATGAGCGAGGCGATCGAGATGACGACGCTGTCGTTGCGGGTCAGCGTCAGCCCGCTATCGTCGGTCGCAACCGGCGCGCTGTTGGGGCCGGCGTCGAAGACCACGTCGACCCAGTAGTTGGTGCCGGTGCCGAGGTTCTGTCCGGGGAAGGTGCCGGCATTGTCGCCATAGGCATAGACGCCGCCGCCATCGACGACCTTCAGCGCGCCGCTGGCATAGGTGCCGCCGAAATAATTATCGGTGGCGGAGTAGAAGCCGTTGGTGTGATAGGAGGCCACATAGGTCGTGCCGGCCGCAATCTGGATCGGGCTGGAGAACATCACCGTCTGCCAGCCGGAGAGCGATTCACCGACCGAGACACCCGTTGCCAGCAGCGTTCCGTTGGCGCTCCAGAGGCTGACGGCATGGTCGCCGGTATTGTAGAAGCCCTTGTAGAAGCGGATGCCCTCGACATACCCTGCCGTCGTCGCCTGGAAGCGCAGGCCGAGTTCGACGGAATCGCGATCGATCGCCATTTCGACGGCGGGCTTGTCCGCCAGCGTCCACAGGCCCTGGGTGTCCGGCAGGGTGACGGTGACCTGCTTGCCGCCCGCTGGCGCTTCCATGTTGACGCTGTCGTCGACGGCGCGCGACATGATCGTATAGGTGCCGCTCGCCTGCACGACCCAGTTATAGCTCCAGGTCTCGCGGCCCGTCGCCTTGAACCAGTGCTGGCCGCCATCGGTGGAGATCTCGACGCCGGCGATGATGCCGCCGCCGAAATCCTGCGCCGTGCCCGTGATCGTCACATGCTGCCCTTCGAGGAAGCTTGCGCCTGATATCGACGAGCTGATCGACGAGGTGGGCTTCAGCATATCGGTCGATTGTGTCGCCAGGATCAGGCTCGCATCCAGCGTCGTCGGCTGGATGCCCATGTCGGCGAACATGTTGACCATCGACTGCTGCACGTTGCGATCGGTCGATGTCGTCGGGCCCTGGTGGTTGTCGCTCAGGCCCCAGGACCAGAAGACGGTGCCGGCGCCGAAGACCAGCGCGCCGCTTGCCGCACGGTACATGGTCAGGCTGTGGGTTGCCACCGCATCGCCGACCGTCGTGCCGTAGTCGCGCAGATAGGTGCTCACCGAGACCGAGGAGAGCGACAAATTGATCAGTCCATCCGGACGGAATCCGTTCTCGACATCGGAGTCCCATTCATAGCCGAGCAGGTTCTGCACGAGATTATAGCTATCGCCCTCCTGCAGTTCCGAAACCTCGGTGTTGCGCCAGAAGCGCAGGTTCGAATAGTCGTAGGGGATGGAGATCGTATCCTGGCGGTAGCTGTCCACCTGGAACATCGTGCCCGTCAGCGAATTCTCCGGCTCCTGCCCCGGATCGGCATAACGCGGATCGCGCCAGGTGCCGGTGCCGACATTGCTCGGATCCGTGCTCGTGCCCCAGGTCTCCTTGTAGCAGACCATGGTGCGATAGGCCTGACCGCTGCCGTCGATGCTGCTTTCCCAGCGCACCTTCCAATAGCATTCGTTGCCGCTCCAGAAGGCGAGGTTGACGCCGGCATCGCGGGCGGCCTCGACATTGGCGCGCTGTTCGGCAGACCAGTATTCGTCATGTCCGACGGAGAGATAGGCATCATGGTTGAGCAGCAGGCCGCCGCTGCGCGCCGTATCGACGCCTGATATATAGGACACGTCGTAGCCGTTCTGCTCCAGCCACGAGATGGCGGAAGACTCGACGCCGAAGATGTAATCATGCGAGCCGCCGATCGGGCTCGTATTGGTGATGATCGGCCTGTTGTAGCTGACCGCCGAAGCGCGGCCGATCGCGGTCACGCCGCAGCTGCAGTTCGGCGGCAGGTAGCCAATCATGTCTGCCGGGTCGACGGGCACTTCACCGTAATAGAGGCTGGCGCCGCCCCAGGCATTATAGGCCTGCCAGGTCGTGTCCGACGTCTGGAAGACGATATCGCTGGTCGAGGCGTCGTCGCGCACGACGAAGGGGATGATGCTGGCATCCTCGGTGCCATCTTCACGCACCAGCTTGGCGAAATAGACGCCGGAGACCGCGTCCGTTGGAATCTGCCAGCTCGCCGAGACCGACCAGTTGCCGCAATCGATGAGACCGAGCGACATGTCGACGATTGGATGCGGCTGGATCTGCGCCGTGGTCAGCTGCTGCTCGATCGAGTCGACCTTGCGCGCGCCAGCCCCGCCATAATAGCCCATGCGATAGATATCGATGCGGTAGTGGGTGGAATCGGTGGCGATCTTGAAATCGACCGTCTGGCCGATATTCGTGCTGATTTCGGTGGCAAAACCCTGGATGGTGCCGCCGCCGTCGCCCTCCAGCCCCCACTCGCTGATCGGGTTGCCCTGCTTCAGGTTTTCCAGCGCGATCTTGTTGGGCGTCGCCGCAGGCGCAGCCGTCGCTGGGGCCACCAGTGCTGTCGGGGCCGCTGTCGTCTCCGCAGAAGAGTCCTGGCTCTCCTCGACCGAAATGGATGCAATCGAGGCCTGCAGGCGCAACGAAGCCGTGGCGACACTGCTGGAAGAAGGAACAGGCGCCGCCGTTTCGCCGCTGCCGGTATCGGCATTGCTGGTAACACCGGTCAGCTCGGGAGCGGCAGGCAGTGTCGCAGCCTCCTCGAGCGGATCCGGGCCAAGCACGGTGCGCTCGGATGTCGAGGAAGACGTTTCGAAGACCGTCGCAGCCGAGGCCGTCTTCGTGGACGTGTCCCGCGTGCCGCCATCGGCCGCAGGCGCCGGCGATGCCGAGGGCGTCTGCATGTCGACCGATGGTGTCAGGGACGATGTGACCGTGCCGGTGAAGGAGGAGTGGACCGTTGCGCTGCCCTGATTGGCAAAGCCCGGGGAACCATCGCTATTCGTCGAAGACACGACCGTCGTCGATCCAAGGCCTGCGCTCCAGGCAGAGGATGAACGACAGATAATCAACGCTCCACCAAATATACTCAGGTACTCACGATTACTGACATGAATTCTCCGCATCAGCGGCGTCCCCAATCCGTCGATCGACACTGCAAGACTTCATCCTGCCAGCTTTCGCAATGGAACGGACGACAGCAATCCGGGGTATGTGGGTGGTACTACCATACGTCGATATGATGATCCTCACCGCACCCCGGCCGGTCGGGCCGGTTAACGCGCGCGCTATCCTGCTCCGCCCGTGTTACCAGGCCGGAAACGGATCTTCGAGGGCGGCCCAGTCGCGCGGATCGGCGCTGGCGAGGCACCCGTCCAGCGCAGTCCGTACAGCTGTCTCGTCCATCCCCACGCCGATGAAAACCAGTTCCTGCCGGCGGTCGCCCCAGGCGCTGTCCCATCGGCTCTGCAGCTGTCGTTGAAACTGCTGGTGGTTGGGCCAGTCCTGCCGGGGCACGGCTGCCCACCAGAGCCCCATGGGCTCGCAGCGCCGCTGGATCCCGGCAGCCGACATCAGGCCCACATGACGCGGGCGCGTGGCAAGCCAGAAGTGGCCCTTGGCGCGCAGCACTCCCGGCCAGGGTTCGTCGAGGAATGCCCGAAACCGCGTCGGATCGAAGGGACGCCGGGTGCGATAGACGAAGCTCGAGACCCCGTATTCCTCCGTCTCCGGAACATGCTCATCCGGGCTATACAATTCCTTGTGCCACAGGGGATGCGCCGCGGCCTTTGCTTCATCGAAGAGGCCTGTATCTAGGACGGTTGAAAGAGAAATCTTGCCGAAATCCGTCTCCACCTGAAGCGCATCCGGGTTGAGAGAGGTAACGATCTTGCTCACCTCCGCGCGGACCGCTTCGGTCGTATCCGAGATCTTGTTGATCACGACGACATCGGCAAACTCGATCTGATCCACCAGCAGGTCGATCAGGGTGCGCCGGTCCTCACCGTCACGCTGCAGGCCACGGTCGGCAAGCAGATCGGCACTGCTGTAGTCGGCTAACAGATTTGCAGCGTCGACCACGGTGACCATCGTATCGAGCCTGGCAAAATCGGCGAGCGAAACACCGGTCTCGTCGCGGAAGGAAAAGGTTGCCGCAATGGGGCGTGGCTCGGCAATGCCGGTGCCCTCGATCAACAGATAGTCGTATCGCCGCTCCTCTGCCAGCCGTCGTACTTCCGTCAGGAGGTCGTTGCGCAAAGTACAGCATATGCAGCCATTGCTGAGCTCGACCAATGTCTCCGTCGTATGCGACAGGTTGCAGTCGCCGTCGCGAATGAGACTGGCGTCTATGTTCACTTCGCTCATGTCGTTGACGATGACGGCGACCCGCAGGCCCTGACGGTTATTCAGGACGTGGCTGAGCAGCGTCGTCTTGCCGGCGCCGAGGAAGCCGGCCAGCACGGTTACCGGAAGCCGTTCGATCCTGTTCATCGGCCTTCCTTGAATGCGGGCGTTCCGGGCGACCGGAGCCGCGGCGAGTACTTGCGACGTATCAGCCTCATTCGAAACCCGTTCGTAATCCCCTCACATGCTTCACGCGACGAGCTGCGGCCGGAAGACCACGTCGGCATAGTAATTCGCTGCATTATAGGTGTTGGTCGGGAAAAGACCTGCAGTGGCGGATCCGCCATAGGCATAGACGCCGTTGCCGCCGGCGACGGCGCTTGACGGGGCCGTCAGCGGACCGTTGGTGACGGCGGTCGTAAAGAAATTGTTGGTCGCGACATAGGCTCCTGTCGTGTGGTAGGAGGCGACATAGGTGGTGTTGGCGGCGATGGTGACCGGTGTTGCAAAATTCACCGTCTGCCAGCCGCTCGCGGTGGTATTGGTGAAGGTGGCGGTGGCGAGCTTGGTGCCGGTCGTGGTCCACAGGTCGACGACATTCTGGCCGTTATCATTGGCGCTGCGATAGAACTTGATGCCGGTGACATCCCCGGCAACGTTCGACGTGAACTTGACGCCGAGTTCGAGCTGCTGACC
>NZ_NWSW01000071.1:0-15659 GCF_002531805.1 Rhizobium sp. M1
GCCGGATATGACCCGGATTGAACAGGATCTGCTCTAGGAAGCTGGGCTGCATTGGGAGCGACGACCCGCGACGCGGCCGATTAGCTGAAGACGGCACCACCTGTGAGTGACCCGCAGGCCATTTTATCGACGAAGCTGAGCGCTACGTCACTCGCCGATCGGCCGCCCTTCGGACGATTGCGCGACCTGCTGTCTAGCACCTTCGGCGGCAAATCGAAGGGTGCTGGGGGACCACAATTGCTGGTATTGTTCGTTTCTGATGGTTTTTGGTTTTTGTTGGCATCTGCCGAGTTCCGGCGCCGCTCCTGAAGACCGGCAAGTCGCCAGCGGCGGATGGACAGTATGCAGTCGGCCAGCGCCGTCGAGGTTAAGCCCTTCAGATGCAAATAGCGCAAGAAGGCACATACGTGCTTTGCCACTGTCAGCGGAACCGTCAAGCCCATGTCGCTCGACATAACCGATAACGATCTCCGGAGTGAGTACTGCAAAACGGTCTGCACCGACAGTGACCTTGCCCCGTTGAAATAATCCATTTTGAAGTAAGCTCTGGCCCATTGAGAGGACCAGGGAATGAAGCGCAATCGTTTCACAGACGAACAGATTATCGGCATTCTGAAGGAGCACGAGGCCGGCACGCCGGTCTCGGAGCTTTGCCGCAAGCACGGCGTCAGCGATGCCAGTATTTATAAGTGGAAAGCCAAGTTCGGCGGCATGGACGTGTGCGAGGCCAAGCGGTTGAAGACGCTGGAGGACGAGAACACCAAGCTGAAACGGCTCCTGGCGGACGCCATGCTCGACAATGCTGCTTTGAAAGACCTTTTGGGAAAGAAGTGGTGACGCCCGCAGCCCAGCGAAACGCTGTCATGCATCTGATGAGCCACCATCAGATGAGTGAACGGCGGGCGTGTAAAGCCATCGGCGTTTGCCGGATGACGATCCGTTACGAAACGAGCCGCAGCGACGATCATGAACTTCGCGAGCGAATGAAGGCATTGGCGCATGAACGTCGCCGCTTCGGATATCGACGCATTCACGTGCTGCTCAGGCGCGAGGGCCACATTGTGAACCACAAGAGGCTTTTCCGGCTCTATCGGGAAGAGAAGCTGACGGTGCGCAAGCGCGGCGGTCGCAAGCGAGCGATAGGCACACGAGCACCGATGCTGATTCCGATGGCAGCCAATGATCGCTGGTCGCTGGACTTCGTGTCGGATCAACTCACCGATGGTCGCAGGTTCCGGGTCCTGACGGTTGTCGACGATTGTACCAGGGAATGCCTGGCACTCGTCGCCGATACATCACTTTCCGGTCTGCGGGTTGCCCGCGAGCTTGACCGGAACATCGAAGGGCGTGGCAAGCCGAAGATGATCGTCAGCGACAATGGCAGCGAGTTCACCAGCAATGCGATCCTGCAATGGACGGATCGGACCAAGGTGGAATGGCACTACATCGCGCCTGGCAAGCCGATCCAGAACGCCTTCATCGAAAGCTTCAATGGGCGGCTGCGAGACGAGTTCCTGAATGAAACTCTCTTCTAGTCACTGACCCAAGCTCGATCAGCGCTCTCAAACTGGCGCAGCGATTACAACGATCATCGACCGCATTCCGGGCTCGGCTGGATGACACCTGCCGAGTTCGCTCAGACAATCAACCCGCGACGTGATGCGGTGCTGCGCAGCCGAAATGGCTCCGCACCGCAACCCGCCGCTACCGCCCCGAATACAGCAACCCAAAACCGCTGGAGCGAACTCAAAACTGGATAAAACTTGGGGGCAAGGTCAACAGGACACACCTCCCGGAGAATCGAAGCGACAGAAGCTTGTGACTCCCCACCGTCGCGGCGGCGAGCCCTCTCTCAGTCGAGAGGTCTTGCCCGATCCATCGACGATCTTCCCGCATCCGTTGTCAAGCGAAGCGAGGAATTGACCCCTTGGGCGAAACGAAGATTTGACCCCCTTTATTGATTGATTGTTTCGTTTGTTTCAAGCGTCGCTTTTCGCGAAGCCGGTAGCTGTCGCCCCGGATGGTGATCACCGTGGAATGATGAAGCAGACGGTCCAATATCGCCGTTGCGACCACAGGGTCGCCGAAGACGCTCCCCCATTCTCCCACCGAGCGATTGGAGGTGATCAAGATCGATCCCTTCTCGTAGCGCCGGGACACCAGCTGGAAGAACAGGTGCGCTGCATTCGCCTCGAAGGGAAGATAGCCGAGCTCGTCAATGATCAGCAATTTCGGACGAGCCAGGATCGCCAACTGCTTGTCGAGCGAGCCGTCGTGTGGGCCTTGCCAACATCGCCACCAGCGTCGCGGCTGTGACGAACTGCACGTTGTAGTTCTGGCGGATCGCCTCGCGACCAAGACTGACGGCAAGATGGGTTTTACCCGTGCCAGGAGGCCCAAGGAATAGCACCGTGTCCCCGTGAGCGATCCAGCGACAGGTCGCCAGTTCCCTGATTTGCCCATGATCAAGCGACGGCTGCGCCTCGAAGTCAAAGCCGTCGAGTTCGCGCACGAACGGGAACTGCGCCAGCTTGCTCGACATGGAGGTACGACGCTCATCACGCCGGGCGATCTCCCGCTATACCAGGAAATTCAGAGCCTCTCGCAAGTTCATCTTCGAGCGGGCCGCCTCGTCTAGCAGCGTGTCGAGCTGATCGCGGATTGCCGTCAGCTTTAGTCGATCGAGCGTTGCAATGAGTAGGTCGTGATCCACGTTCGCCATCACCATCCTCCTCCAACAACCGCCTCGTATTCCGCGAGTGGCCGCAGCAAGGTGGCCGGAGGCATTTTCAAGGGAGCTGTACGCACGGATCCCTCGGCACCGGTCACGCCGACAAAATGGGACCGGTCCACGATCCGTTGCCGCCGGCCCTGGCACAGGACATGATCGGCCACGACCTGGCCCGCATGACGGATGATCACACGGCCTGCCAGTACCACGACCTGAACGGTCTCGCCGATCAGACACCAAGGCACGGAGTAGCTGTTCGTGTCGAGGTCGATTGCGCAGTCGGCCTGAACCTTGCGCATGAGATCCCGCAACTGCCCGAACGGCGCGCGGCCAGCCAGCGGGCGAAGCGCCCCAGCCTCCGCGGCAAAGCGTTCCGCTGGCGCTACGCCGGTCGTGCCGTGTTCACGCTGGTCGGCAACATCGCGTACCCACCGGTCCAGATGCGCTTCGAATGCCGCCCAACTCTCGAACCGGCGGCCCGCAATCGCATTCTTCTTGACGTAGCCGACTCCGCGCTCGTCCTTTCCCTTTGTTCGCGCCCGATAGGGAGCGCAAGCTCGCGGTGTAAAGCCCCAGTAACGTGCGAAGGCGTGCAGTCTCTGATTGAAGCGAACTTCCCGGCTGACGGCGTCGTGATGTTCAACCAGCGCCTCCGCATTATCCAGCAACACCTCACTGGGAACGCCGCCAAAGCGAAGGAACGCGCCCTCCATACCCTCGAACCAATCGGTCTGCCCCTCTCTCAACGAGGCACGGATGTGAATCCGTCTGGAATAGCCCAATGTGGCAACAAACACGTTTACTCGGACCCGTTCCTCGCCGATCCAGACACGCGTCTGACCAAAGTCGATCTGTAACTGACGACCCGGTGGCGTTTCGAACCGGACTGTTGCACGCTTTTGGGCTCGCAACTCGCGACGCCACTGTCGGGCATCGCCACCTTCACCGAACGAGGCGTCGAAAGCCTGAAGGAGTTTTTCGCCGAGATCCGCGCCTGGGATGGCTGTCCGGCAATTCCTCGTCGACGAGCAATGCGAATGGCGGACGAGGCGAAATCATAAGCCCCGCGGCCTTCCCCGGATGGATACCTTTGAAAAGCCTCTTTGGTGGCTGTTGAACTTGTTCGGACTCGGGCGGATCTTACTCAAGCAGGAACCTTGGTCAGGAACCGGATTGTTGTAGCAACCCATGTATTTTAGGTGCGTTGGAGGACATCATACGGGAAGCTTCCTCAACCAATATCTCCCTGAACCAGATGCTCCCTGGATCGGCATTATGGAGCGCTGGCCATTGAACAGCTTCTGTGAAGACGGGAAGCGGTAACGGAAGGTTGATGATCCGCAAAGGGAAAGTACTTTCGTAATGCTCGACTAAGCGAAGCGGTAGGTTAGCTATGCGGTTCGTGCCACGCAGGACTGCTGGTATTAAGCTAAACCCTTGCACGACGACCTCCACCCGCCTCTGAATACCATTCTCGAGCAAGAACCAGCCCTCGACCGATGGCTTCAGAAAGCGCCCAAACGCGGCAGCGACGTGTCCCGTGGAGACATATTGCTCGATCGTCAGCGCTGAAGGTAGGTCCACATTTGTGGAACAGGCTACACATACAAACTTCTCTGTGAACAGTTTTGCGCTCGGGTGTGCGCCCGAGAGAAAAAATTCAGGCACGATGAGGAAGTCGACGTCACCGCGGCTAAGCATCTCGTACGGATCACTATCCAAAGGCAGCAACTCAAAGCTGACTGCGGGCGCTTCTCGAGCAACTCGCTCAATGATTTTATTGAAGTATATCAGCATCATGAAATCGGACAGAACTATTCTAAAGCATCTGTCAGACTTCGACGGGTTAAACGGCTCCCAAGAGATGATTGAGCATTGTACCTGCAAGAGAGTTTCACGCACTGCCGAGGCAAGTCCTTCGGCACGGGGCGTCAGCCGAAGTTCTCGACCATTCATTGTAAACAATTCGTCGCGGAAATAGTCCCGAAGCCTACCAATGGCGGCACTCATTGCTGGTTGACTTAGATTGATACTACGTGCGGCAGCCGTTAGGTTGCGCTCGGTCGTGAGCGCATCCAATGCAACGAGCAGGTTTAGATCAAGGCCCTTGAAACGCATCTTTAGTCACATCCAAACAACGGATATTTTATATCCAAACAATCGATTTTTCCAGTACAGAACCTTCCAGCATAGATCCAATGAAGGTTCGTCAAAAAGGCTTAGGTTAGTTTGGTGATCAATTAAGTAGTCCACATAGTTACGATAGACGTTATAGTTGCAGATAACCCAACTTAAATATCGAATGGCGCCTTAGCAATAGGCGATGTGGAGCGGCGTCACCGAGCGACATGAGATGCTAGTGAACGGATGGGCGGAAGTAGGTTCATCATATCGCGATACCGGAGAGGCTTTGCCGTACGCTGGCTATCGACTGGCGGGCTCCTTCTGTTTGGAAGCATGTTCAAGATATTGGTGGCGTGCCAGTAATTTGTGATGAAAAGATCAACGCGCCTGAAGGCGCTTGAGGAAGAGAACGCCACACTGAAGAGACTGCTCGCCGAGCAGATGCTGGATACGGCCCCACTTCCCGAGCTCCTTAAAAAAATGGAAAGGCCCGCCGCCAAGCGCGACGCCGTCGCACGCCAGAAAGCCGTCGTGGGCCTTTCGGAACGAAGTAGGTCGCCCAACTGCCGCCTTGCGGTCTCCGCTATCGAGATGCCGTCATCCGGTCGGCGTCCGCGTTACTCGCCTCGGGATCGTCAAAGCGGTTGCCGTCGTTAAAAGCTAAGAATTCGGCCGGACTTGCCTAAATCGTCTTTCATAAGCCTCTATGAAGGCTTCCGGAATCGGGTCGCTAAACAATGGGAAATCAACCGGTTTGCGTAAGCCGGTGCTTGGCCGGATAGTGCCGCCGTCGAGCCCCGGGCGCCATCCGGCTCCGAAAAAGAAAGCACCATACCGCGCCGCAAGCATCGGGGTCACAGGATTAAGGAGGCTTAGAAATACGGAAACTTCCGCTGCGCTGACTGAGGTATCTGCCCTTGAAAAAGACGCAACGTCGAAAAAGGCGTCTATGGCGTCCATGGCATCCCAGACGCGCAAGTCCTGCACCGCTTCGGAATATCGTTTAACATTGTGGTTCTGCTCGACTGTCAGCTTGTCGGCCGTCAGCGTCTCGTTACATCCCGCGTACTTGCGCAAAGCCGTTTCGAAAGCACGAATTCGAGCCGCGGTCTGAAGCAGCCCCTCGATCAGAAAATCGTTGTCGTTTGCGCCAAATGGCTTGGCGATGCTAGCCAAATAGTAGCGCAGCACGTTCGTGTCGATATCTGCTGCCACCTCGTCAGCCCACACAGCGTGGTCACGGCTAGTAGAAAATTTCGCGCCTTCGAGCTTATAAAAGTCCTGAATTGCATGGTTGTATGGAATCGCATAACCGCGCGAGAACAAACTAGCAGTAACGCCGATCGTGTAATAAAACCGGTTATCCTGACCCATGAAGAATACGAGTCTCGTGCTCGCGTTGCGCATAGTGTCATCGAGATCTGCGCCATTTTGCTTGCAGAGGCGTTCGATTCCTGTCTCGTAGCACCACAATCCTTCAAACCAAGTCATTAAAGTTTGGCCTGCCACCTCCACCGGGGAGTTCAAAGTCACACCACGGTCGAAATGCCGCGACATCGGCAATGCCATCAGTTTTGACCGTAGCCAGTCAAGTTCTTTGCGCTTTATGGATTCCGGCCATCCGCTCGCCTCAATGGCGTGATCGAGCCCCGGAGCAAATTTTTCAAGCTCAAAATGAACCTGTCGAATCGGGCGCAAGATAAGGCTCTGGCCGCATGTCGTGTGAATCGGGTTGCGTAGTAGATTGTGTTGCAGCGCCGAGCCGCAATCTTCGCAAAGGTTACTATCTGTTGGCGCGTTACAAGCTGGACACTCTCCGACCGCGAGTGAGTCTGCGGCGAACTCTTCGCACGTCCCGCAATACAGTTGCTCTCCGTCGCGCAGCTCAACGTAGCCGGACGCTCTTAGTTGGTCGTAGATCGCCAAGCTGCGGTCTTTGTGGTCTTCGCTTGAAGTCCTTACAAATACGTCCGGTTCAATATCAACTGACCGCAGACACTGCAGAATTTCTTCAATGTGCATGTGTGCGACGTCATCAACCGGCCTGCCAAGCTTTCGGGCTTTCACCAGCGTGTAAGTGCCATGTTCGTCCGCACCTGTCACGTGATAGGCCGCGTTGCCTACCATGCGGTGGTAGCGTACGAACACGTCGGCGAGAAGGTACACGCCACCTATATGCCCAAGATGCAGCTTGCCGTTCGGGCACGGCGGCGCCGAGCAGGCAAAAAAAGTATGTTGGTTTGCTCTCAATTCAATCCCACCATATCGAAAGGAACTTTAAGCTGGTTTGAGGGCTGCTATTTTTGATCGCGTGTTTTTGGTGCGGCGCTATGTAGACCATCGTGTCCCCACTGACTGCGGAGGTTTCTCCATCGGATTGAAACACGCCGCTGCCCGAGATCAATACCCAGAGTTCGTGCTCTGGGTGCGAATGAAGATCGACCGCATCGCCAGGTACCACCTCCACAATCGATGTGCCGAAAGCCGTTGCGACTGCCTGCGGTAGATGCTCAAGTAACCGGCACACCAGAACGCCATACTCCTGGCGCATGATTGAGCGGTCGATCTGTTTCGTATACATGTTTGCCTCTGTCCTCTGCGTTCATTCGCGATAGAAAATGCCGTTCGGCGGCTTGAGCTCGTCGATGTTGGAGACCTTGCCCTCGGGAGGGTTGTAGGCGCGTTTCAGTTTGTTGTATTCGGCCCTCGTTGGCCCACCAGTTGAGGCACGCTGGAACACGAGATAAATCACCCTTCGAGAATTTTCACTTTTGTTGGGCTTTGAGTAATGTGGGGCATAGTCGTCAAAGATGAAAATGTCACCGGCCTTCCACGTTACGGGCTCCCAGGCCAGCCTGTCCGCAACCTCGGGGTACATTACGCCGCCGGCGTCCATTGGGAACACGCCCTTTTTGTGGTTCCCGGGGCTGAAGAAAAGCCCTCCGTTGTCTGGGCCGGAATCGTCGATGCCTATTGCAACAATCGCGTGCACCATCCGGTCCGGTAGCTTATGTGGGATATGGTAGATGTCCTGATGCGGGCGATAGCCGCCGCTGTCGGAGTACTTAAAGATCAGCAACTCTTTGAGCATGCGGGCATCTTCCCCTACTAACTCTTCGACGATCGACTCGATACGGTGGTCAGCCAGCAGTAAATCACGGAGCGGGGCGTTAAATTCGAGGAAGTTCTCGACCTTTGAAATGATCCTCCTACCGTCAGTTGTTTTTTCGAACCATATCAGCCATTTGTCTTCACTTGTCTCCCAGCACGAAACATCAGCCACAAGAGCTGAAAGTTTATCTCGGCTTTCTAGATCGAGAAATGACTCAATCCTAATGTATCCAACGTCATCCCATGTTGATTTTTGTTCTTTAGTTAACATGTGTAACTCCTTTTTAGATTTAAAGCCGCCTTGTAAAGCTGCGTCGTGAGCAGGCGCCCCGAGCTGCACTGCACTGGAGTGTTATCTTGCGTTTTGTGTCTCTTGAGCGGGAAGTAAACCTAGGCACCCAAGGATCGGCCGATCTGGGACGTTCAGATAGTATTCACGCCGAAGCAGGCTATTGATGATGCGACCGTTTCGGTAGGCGACGAGCGATAGATTCACACTCTGCAAGCCACTTTGGACTGGGGATCGGTTTTGCAGATATACTTGGCCGGGGGCGTTGTCCTCGAATTGAACGGAGTAATCGTCCTTCACGACCGGCAGACCGCCTTCCATAGAAGCGGAAGCCAATAGGCGATCGATAAACGCTAGCGGGCGAGGCTCGAAACCGGTGGCGAGTACGACCCGATCAGCCACTACAGTCGGTCGCTGACAGGTGCCGTGCGAAGCCAACAGCGCGCGCCAACCGTCCGCATGAGGAGACAACTCCTTCATGACGACTGCGGGTAGCAGTTGAATGACATCGTCAATATTGCCAGTCGCGCTGCGGTGATAGATAGTTTCGTAAATGCGGTTGCTCAATTCTGCTGAAATGCCGTCACTGGTGAGTTTTTCGTCGTCGACAATAGTGCGACGTTTTTTAAGTGGCAGCGAATGAAAGCGCTGGCTGTAAGACGGCGTGTATGACACGTTGATAAAAGAGCTGTCATCCCTCGTGAACAGGTTCCCGCGTGACGTCACCCATGTAATTTTACCGATACCGGGAAGAGCTGGCTCGGGAAATCTGCACAGCGGGGATAAGTGGAATTTCTGCCTGACTTCGGCTTAGATGCCAGGAACAGGAGATACCATGACAAGACGACCGCGCCGGAACCATAGCCCGGCCTTCAAGGCAAAAGTGGCGCTCGCCGCCATTCGAGGCGAGCAGACGCTGGTGGAACTGTCCCAGCATTTTGACTTGCACGCCAACCAGATCAAGCAGTGGAAAGACCAGCTCCTTGAGGGGGCGACAGGCGTTTTCGGCGATGAAGCGAAGGCGGAACCGGCGGGTCCAACCGTCGATGTCAAAACGCTGCACGCCAAGATCGGGGAGCTGACGCTGGAGAATGATTTTTTAGCCGGAGCGCTCGGCAAGGCGGGATTGCTGAGCGGAAAGAAATGATCGACCGCGAGCATAAGCTATCCGTCGTGCGCCAGGCGAAGCTTCTCGGCTTCAGCCGTGGCAGTGTCTATTATTCGCCGCGTCCGGTGTCTGACGGCGATCTGGCTCTGATGCGCCGGATCGACGAGTTGCATCTCGACTACCCATTTGCCGGAAGTCGGATGTTGCAAGGGCTCTTGAGGGGAGAAGGGCTGGAGACTGGGCGGCTGCACGTCGCCACGCTGATGAAGAAGATGGGCATCGAGGCGATCTACCGTCGCCCGAACACTTCGAAACCGGCACCTGGGCACAAGATTTACCCTTATCTCCTACGCAAACTGGCGGTCACAAGGCCCAACCAAGTCTGGGCGATGGACCTGACCTATGTTCCGATGGCTCGCGGATTTGTCTATCTCTGCGCCGTTGTGGACTGGTTCAGCCGGAGGGTTCTGTCGTGGCGACTGTCGATCACGATGGAGGCAGCCTTCTGCATCGAAGCAGTCGAGGAAGCGCTGGCCCGTTATGGCAGACCCGACATATTCAATACCGACCAGGGTGCGCAGTTCACCTCGATGGACTTCACGACGGCGCTGAAGAAGGCGGAAATCGCCATCTCGATGGATGGCAAGGGTGCGTGGCGGGACAACGTCTTCGTCGAGCGGCTCTGGCGTTCAATCAAATACGAGGAAGTCTACCTCCACGCCTATAAAACAGTGTCCGAGGCCCGCGCTGGCATCCGCCGCTATCTGACCTTTTACAATAGCCGACGCCCACATTCATCCCTTGACCGGAAGACGCCGGATCAGGCCTACTTCAACGCGCTGGCACCAATGATGGTGGCGGCATAATCGAGGCGAAAATCCACTTAACGAAACGCCCGAAACTGTTCAAACAAACCGAGCCAGCTCTGGACTGCCCAATAGGTGTTCAACAACCTCCGCACCGCTCTGCCCCCCCACCAACGACTAATACGCGTTCACCGATGTCGATTTGTGGCCGATCCAGATAGCTCGCCACATGGTAGACCTTCTCGCCCAGCCAAGGTTTGGCGCATTCGGGAATTGTTGCAACGACACCGACGCCAATCGCAACTGCGCGTGCATGGTAGTCATCTCGAGTCGTCGTCACGCGGTAACCCTCGTCTAATCTGGTTACGTCGGTAACCTCCTCCCCAAACCGGAGTTGTGGCAACTGATGCGCAACCCATTGGAAATACTGTGTGAACTCTCTTCGCGACGTGGTCGCGTCGCACCGGTTTACGAAGCTGTACAGCCGTCCATGCACCGCGAGGTAGTTGAGAAACGAAAACGGACTGGTCGGATCTGCAAGTGTCACACAGTCCTTCAGCGGAGATACCTGCAGGCGACTGTTGGGCAGCAGCAGCCCAGGATGCCAATCGAAGCCGCTTTCTTTTTCGAAAAAGGCAGTGCGCAGCGGCGTCGGACACGCGAGTGCTGCAAGACTAAGATTAAAGGGTCCGATGCCTATACCGATGAGATCCAGCACTTGCATAAACACACTTCCTTTAGTTGGGCGGGGACGTGGGCAGCGATACGGAAATCATTATCGAAGGACGTCTGTCTCCTACACCGCCCTCCACAATGTCTGACTGGCGATTGCGATGTTGAGAGCGACCAGACCCGCCATCACGAGCATGGCAACGTCGATGCCATAAACAGCAATTAATGTGCCACCGAGATACGGGAATTCGAACGAACCCACGAAAATAAGCGAGTGTAAAGACTTGGGAGGCCGCTGAGATTGACAGACGACGTTCGCCAGCGAGGTTCACCACCATCGCATTCAAGGTCGAATAAGTGAGACCGTAGCCTATCGCAAAGAGAACGGTGGCGACGACGTACAGCAGCTCGCTTCCCGGGTTCAAAACCAAAAGTCCGATCCCAATCAGTGTCGTTACGAAGAGGGTGAGTGCTAGGCGCCCAAGCGGCAACTTACCGATCATACCCGCGACGGAGAATCGCAATGTGACAGTCGTGACGGTGAATGTCAGAAAGAAGACATTCGGTGAGAGTCCGCGCGTTTCGGCATATATGCTTTGAAACGTGGACAGGCCTGCGAACGTACAAGCACCGATCGCCAACATGACCACCGGCAACACCGTTCTCCCCCACAAAATAGACATGGTCGTCGGATCGGATAAGCGACGGCGCTGGTAGAAAGTTGCGGCTGATGCTGATCTGAACCCTTCAAACTGGACCAATTTTGGTTAGAGTTTTCCGGTGCATTTTCCTGGCTGGGAAAGGGACCAGAAGACGATGAAAGCGTCGCAGTTTTCGGACGCTCAGAAGGCGTTCATTCTGAAGCAAGGTGATGAAGGCGTGTCGGTTGCTGAAATCTGCAGGAAGGCGGGGATCAGCCAGGCGACTTATTTCAACTGGAAGAAAAAATACGCGGGCATGCTGCCACCGGAGATGAAGAGGCTGAAACAGCTCGAGGACGAGAATTCGCGCCTGAAGAAGATCGTCGCGGATCTGACGCTGGACCGCGAGATGTTAGGTATAGTGGTGAGTTGATCGATCGAAGTTCAACGCTCCACAAGCACGCCGGATCGAGATCGCCCAATCGCGGCACATGCCTTTCACCATCTCCCGCTTCCGAGCAGGCCTTAGAGCTTTCGGCGGATGACATCCTGCAGTCAATACCAAAGGACATTACTGCGACTTCGCCGAATGCCGGTAATAGACATCCGCCAGAATGTGGTGGTCATGGCGGTAGACTTCGGCCATGATATTATAGAGGCTTGGATCGTGAGCCTCGAAATCTTCTGATGTGGCAATGGTGAGATTGCCTCGGCTGTAAGCCAAGTTCGTATTGAACCAAAATCGCGTGCCCTCGGCCCAATACTCATCGACGTTGTTCTCCATATAGGAACACGCCCAGAGGCCTTTCTCGTAGGCATGCGAATAGGCACGTTCAACTCGTGCAACGAGATCAGGATCTACCGTGCGCAGCGCGTAGAAAATATTATGTGAGAATTCGTGAACAAGAATGTTCCCGCCGTAATACCGCGTGCCCGGCACGCCCATCAAATTCTCCACAGCTCCCGTCGTGTAGAGCCCGCCCATGCCGCGCGCCCTTTGTGCCCAGTAGTCTCGGGCAGTCATCTTGCCGATCGTGTTGGCGTAATCCCGCCGCTCGTCAGGGGTGAGACGTGGATCATCGGGAAGAGGCTTTTTCCAATCCCGCTGCTCGGGAATATCAGTCGTCGTCTCGTCAATTGCCATGACGCCCACCCGCGCTCCAGCCTGGATTAAAGCATCGCGGACATCACGGCGTTCTGACAACATGTAGAGGACAATGTCACGTGAGATCAATAGTGCCGTGTCTGGAACCTTGTTTGACGAAATAATAGGTATGCCCGCTGCGTCAGCATATTTGGCATAAAATGGATCCAGATTGAGTGATGTCGGTGGGCTGCGAACTATGAAAGTCTCGAAACTCGATACATCAGCCGCGGACAAAGGCGAGTCAGATAAGACATTCTCAGCGCCGCCGAGTCTGCCTGCGGATGCAGCAAGAAGGTACCCACCGCACAACACCATCCCCATCGAGCATACATCAATCATCGTGACCTCTCGTTAACGGCTGTCTTTCGTGAGACGACGCAACAACCGTGCCAGTCACTAAGTATTTCCTCGGGGGCTCATCGGCGCCGCCGGCTCTGTACCAGACCATGTGCGTGACGATCGGCATCCGGTGACCAGGGTATGACGATCACCTCATACCGTTATCTAGGAGAAAATTGCGAGCTCGCGGCCGCCTCGCCAGTCCTGGGAGGCGTTTGCTGTGTCCGGGGTCCTAAAAGCTTGCACCGGAAACGCACTGATCTGCGAATCCATTCCTGTACCCATCATCTTCTCCCGAGGTCGGGATCGCCAGGCAAGTATGTCCTCTGGCAATCTTCGCCGATACCCAGCGTGCCGATCCATGGGTTGCGATAGCCAAAGCGAACCAGGGCGTTTTGCGAGGGGAACCCCTTTCAGATTCAACACGAGAATGCTGCTGCCTATCGCCGCGTCCCATTTTGTGTGGAATCAGACAGGCGCAAACCGAACATTCCGAAAAAACCCCTCCGCCAGGTCGGGTCGTTCGACGACTTTCGACGCCGGGATAGACCAGCCCGGTTCCGCCGAGGGTTCTAATGTGATCTCGACAATTTGCCTGATTATCGCCGAAAACGTCTTTGGCTTGCTTCTGCCTGAGTAGCGAGCCCCTCAGTCATGGTCAACTTTTCAGTTCAATGTCCTGGATGCCTGATCAAGATGATCCAGCATGATGGACAAGGCGGCATGTTCACGAAGAAGTTGGAGCCCGGCCGCTTCATCTGGCGTCGGCAGCCGATGGCAGGCCGATTGATTGGAACGCATCCATTGGACGAATGAGTTCCATCCAAACAAATGATTTCACCAGCTTATACCAGTGCCATTAGAAGCGCCCCAACGAGTGCGTATCAAGTAGTTGCTCTGTCGACGCCTGGACAGAGTATTAAGTGGAGGTTTAGGTATGAGCCCTCAGGTGCGGTGGAAAGTATGCTGGGAAAACGAGTTGGAGCTCTCTGACCACACGGAGCTCGCAGATTTCTTTCGGAAGACCTATGGGCCAACTGGAGCTTACAACGCCCTTCCATTCGAAGGTGCTCGTAGTTGGTCGGGAGCTAGGCCCGAGCTTCGCGTAATAGGCTATGATGCGCACGGTGTGGCCGCTCACATGGGGTTGTTGCGTCGTTTCGTTCGGGTTGGCGAGGTCGATCTACTCGTATGCGAGCTTGGATTGTGGGGCGTGCGTCCAGATCTTGAGGGGTACGGCATTAATTCGATGCGCATTGTTTACCCAGTGCTGCAGCAACTTGGCGTTCGGTTTGCGTTCGGCGGTGTTCGGCAGGCGTTGCGCAACCTTGTTCTCAGGCTCTGCCGAAATGGTCTTGCGACGGTTTTGGAAGGGGTACGCGTGCGATCCACCCTTGCCGATGTTTATCTCAACCTCCCGCCGACGCGCTGTGAAAACGTAATTTTGGTGGTATTCCCAATAGGATGCTCAATGAGTGATTGGCCATCGGGGACCTTGATCGAGCGGAATGGCCCTGAGCTATGAAAGAGCATGGTCCCATAGCTGAAGTTATCCGAAGAGACGGTGGCGGCCCAGTGATCGGTGCGTCTATTTAACCCTCGATGACGGACCGACCCACACGATGACGCATCCCGCACCTTTCGATCTGCGAACGCTTGGACGTCAAGCGTGAGATATTCGAGACAAGCAGGACCATCAGGAACATATGCCCCGAAGCCTCGGTACCGCAATCCGGGCACCTGGAGGAAGTATGAACATCATCGGCTAATGCCGTATTTTTGCGCGCTCGCGGGTTCACGATCCGCGCTCCTCGTTCGACCCGCTAACTGACGCTACTGCCGCAGAGCACGGCATCGGAGCCTGCGCACAAGCGCACTGCCGACCATACTGCGATGGCCGACAACCCAGATCTTCTTGTTGGACAAGTCGTACACTTAGAGCTCTTCCCGGCTGTTCAGGGCCTTCCAGTGCTTGACATCCTCGCGCACCATCTCGGCGACGAGCTCCTGAACCGGGGCCTTGTGTTGCCAGCCCAGCTTCTGGCGGGCCTTGGTCGGATCACCGGCAGAAGATCAACTTCCGTCGGGCGGAGGTATCGAGGATCGACTTCAACAGGGCAGGCACCGGACGCGGAGTCGTAGCCAGTCGACGCCGGACGCCTTCCATTCCAAAGTAATGTTCACGTCGGCAAAAGCCCGCTCGAGAAATTGGCCGACACTCGTCGTCTCGCCGGTCGCCAAGACGTGGCCATCCGGTTTGTCCTGCTGCAGCATGCGCGACATGCCCTCGACATACTCACGTGCGTGGCCCCAGTCGTAGCTCCTGGCGCTGTTTTTGGCCAACTGTCGGGCGCGGCGGGCCTGCGCGATCGAAGTTGGCTTGTTCAGCCACAAGGCGAAGCTCTATCACCTGGGCGCTCGCAGCGTCTCCCGTGCGATACGCCATTTCTCTCTTGGCTACAGGGATGTGCGATTGTCTCCTGTTTTCAAAGCTCTTTGTCCTGCTGATAGTCGCGGTCGCGCTGGCGCGCGGTCGACCTAGACATGTCCTGCGATTGATGAATCGATTGTGAGGTGACGAGAGCGACCGAAGCTGATTCAACATCCACAGCGGAGAGGTGGATGATGGGACAGGCCCTGAGCGATGATCTCCTAATACGGGTTTTGAAAGCGTCTGCGGCGGGCATGTCG
>NZ_NWSW01000072.1:0-13941 GCF_002531805.1 Rhizobium sp. M1
CTAGCTAAAATTGGTCCAGTTTGAAGGGTTCAGATCAATCCCAACCCAGACCTAATCCCCAAAGAACCGGATCGGCTTGTATCGCCGATGCGCGATGATCAGGCTTCTGTCGGGCTGGATGATGTAGGTTTCTTCCACCTGCCGGCCGTACTGGTCGATGAAATCATGCGGAAAGGCCGAACCAGCAGGCGATTTGGTGAGCTTGCTGCGCGGTTGACCATTGTAGGTGATGCTTCCGGGGATGGGTTCGAGGCCCGGTCCGTTGTAGCTGACGGTGCTGCATCCCGCGAGAATGAGTGTGCCGACGAGGCCGATGATTGCAGGTTTCATATCCATCCCTCCGTGAATGACATCACTCTACGCCTTAGCGGAGAGCGCGCAGCACACAAATGCCCATGCCGCTCTTCAATCCTTATTGAGATTAGGGCGAAAATCCCGCTCCACCAGGCGTGTGGCAACGCATCTATTGCCGAAACCGAAGCCGCCTGCTAGGTCGGCTTCGTCGAAAAAGGCAGGATCGGTTGAGGTAAGCCCGGTCCCTTGCGTCAAAGCGTCAAAGCGCTCTGACGAAGCTCTGCTCCGTGCCCCAGGGTGCGAGAACCCGCGACGTGATCCGCATGGAAATGCGGGATCCCGGCGGCGTGCGGAGACGGCAAACGGCAGTCCCGGGATTTTTTTGAACGGAGACTGTCATGCGCCTGAACCATCTCGATTTTCACGTAGCCGATATTGCTGAGACGGCGGATTTCTTCATCCGCCATTTCGGCCTGAAGCTGAAGGATATGCGCGGCAACAACGGCCTTGCGATCCTGGAGGACGACGCCGGCCTCGAGATCGTCTTGAGCCACGCCATCGCCAAGTTCGGCACCGCCGACCAGGTCGAATTACAGCGCCAGACCTATCATCTCGGCTTCATCCTGCCCGAAAGGGTTGATGTCGATGCCGTCCATGCCGGGCTTGCTGCCGCCGGTGCTATCCTCTCCGGCCCACCGGCCGCCATGCGCGGCGGCTGGCTGTTTTATTGCACGGCGCCGGGGAATATCCTCGTCGAGGTGGGCTGGCGGCCGGGTTAAACCCAGACGAGAGGTGTTTTGCTGCAAAGAGAAAGCTGGGCTCCGGGTCGGGCCGAAGGCTGCCCCTCACCCTAACCCTCGCCCCGTAAAAACGGGGAGAGGGGACTTGCCCTGCGAGAGGGGTGCGTGGAACGGAGAGCTCGCGTCATGTCCCCTTCGCCCCGCAAGCGGGGGTCCGAAGGACGGGTCGAGACCCCGTGGCTCGACCCCGGTCGGTGCCGGCAGGCGGATGAGGGGCAGCCGGCGAACGCTGAGGGTGTTCCTTGCCTCAGAACTCCGTCCAGTCGGCCTCCTGGCTTTTCGGCGTGCTGTTGCCGCCGCCGAAGGCGTTGGCGAGCGTCTGCCCAAGGGTGCGGGCCGGCGAGGCGGTCGGACGGGCCGTGCCTTCCCGGGCGACGCGGATCGCCGGAGCCTTGGTCACCGGGCGCGCCACGGCGCGCGGTGCCGTGGCGGGCGGCCGTCCCGATGCGATCGGGGCGGCGGCGGCGAAGCTGCCGGTGCCGGTCAGCCGGAACTGGTCGAGCAGATTGTTGAGTGCGGTGGCCTCCGTGGCGAGGCCGTGGCTGGCGGCGGTCGACTGCTCGACCATCGCCGCATTCTGCTGCGTGCCCTGATCCATGGTGTTGACGGCGGTGTTGATCTCCTGCAACCCGATCGACTGTTCGCGCGAGGCTTCGGCAATCGCGTGGACGTGCTGGTTGATTTCCTGCACTTCGGTGACGATCGCATCGAGCGCCTTGCCGGTTTCGCCGACCAGCGACACACCGGTCTGCACATGCGTGCCGGAATTGGTGATCAGGTCCTTGATCTCCTTGGCCGCCTTGGCGGAGCGCTGCGCGAGCTCGCGCACTTCCTGCGCCACCACCGCAAAACCCTTGCCGGCCTCGCCGGCGCGCGCGGCTTCGACGCCGGCATTCAAGGCCAGCAGGTTGGTCTGGAAGGCGATGTCGTCGATGACGCCGATGATGTTGCCGATCTCGACCGAAGACTGTTCGATCTGCTGCATCGCGGAGACTGCCTTGCGGACGACCTCGCCGGATTTTTCGGCGCCGAGGCGGGTGCGGGTGACGAGCTGGCTCGCCTCTTCGGCGCGTTTGGCGGCGTCGCGCACCGTCGTGGTGATCTCTTCGAGCGCCGCTGCGGTTTCTTCGACCGAGGCCGACTGCTGTTCCGTCCGCCGGGAAAGCTCGTCGGCGGAAGACCGGATCTCGTTGGCGCCCGCGCCGATTGCCCGCGCATTGGCACCGACCGCCTGCAGGGTCTCGTTGAGCTTCTCGACCGAATGGTTGAAATCCTGGCGCAGCGCGTCGAGATGGGCGACGAAGGGCTCGTCGATATGCGAGGCAAGATCGCCGGCGGCAAGGCGGCGCAGGCCGTCGCCGAGGGCTGCGACGGCGCCGTCGAGTTCGGAGGCTTCCCGCGCCTTCTGCGCCTCGCGTTCGCGGCGCTCGCCGTCGCTGACGCCGCGCTCTGTCTCGGCGCGAGCCTCGATCCGACGGCGCTCGATGGCGTTGTCGCGGAAGATCGATACGGCTTGCGCCATCTGGCCAACTTCGTCGCTGCGATCGAGACCGCCGATCTCGCTGTCGGTATCGCCCTCGGCAAGCCGCGTCATGCGCAGCCGCAGCTGCGTCATCGGGCCTGCAATGCCGGACTGCGCCACAATAATGCCGACGCCGATCGCGGCGAGAACGGCAATGCCGATCAGGACGAGACAGAAAGTGATCCGGCCGTTGACGGCAGCCGAGAGCGCGTCGCCGCCGTCGTTGAGCAGCGCCATCATCGCATCATCGTTGGCAATCATCTTCGGTGCCAGCGCATCGAGCTTGGCGTTGATCAGGGCGACATTTGCCTGCGCGCCGGCGCTGTCCTTGGCTTTGCTCTGTTCGGTGATCTTGCCTGCCAGGGCTTCGATTTCATCGATGCCCGCCTGGATCTCGTCGATAGCCTGTTTGCGGCCGGGGACCAGCGCCAGCGCCGCCTTCATCCGGTCACGGGCCTGCGGCAGCTTGCTCGGTGTGGCGAGCGCCGTCTGGAAGGCCGGCGTATCGGGCTTCATCTCGGCCAGCAGGCTGACCTGCAGCACCGAGGCCACCACCGAAGCGCTGGCGCGTGCGCTCTGCATCGAGGCCAGCGCCTCATGATCGATGAAGGCGCTGTAGGCGGCGTCCGCACGGCGAAACTCGGCGATGACATAGGTGAGCCCGGCCATCGTGATCAGCCCCAGGAGCGCCACGACCGATAGGATTTTCGTGCGGATTTTCAGATGCTTCAACATGGGAAATGTCACCCGATTGGCCGGGCGTGCCGCACCGGCGCTTCGAAATCAATTGTTACAAACAGAGCGCTGACGCGTGCATCATGCGATCGGCCGGCGGGGTCCGATGACGTCGCCATAAATAAAGGCGCTATTCTTTAATTCCGCCCTAACGCGGTTGTGGAGAATGCCCATAATTTTGAGGGACGAGCTTTGCGCCGGAAACCAAGAGAGCCTGATCCAGGTGGCCCGGCGTCGGATACACCTATATTCCCCACCGGGCGTGACTCTGTTACATCTCTCCACCCCCGCAACGCTTCCCGCTGAACCCGAGACTGGATCACGATGACCGAATCCAAGCTGGCATCCCTGACGCTGAAGGGGCTTTTCGCGTTCGGGCTGTTGCTCCTTTCAAGCCTTGCCGCCTCCGCCCAGCAGGCAGCGCCCTCGCTGCCGCTGCTCTTCGACGCGCGAGAGCGTTTGGCGAGACCCGACCTCTCCTCGCTGGTGCGTTTGCGCTTCCTGACGTCGGTCGATTTTCCGCCCTTCAATTTCACCGATCAGAACGGCAAGCTTTCCGGCTTCAACGTCGATCTCGCCCGCGAAATCTGCAGCGAGCTGGAAATATCCGACAAGTGCCAGATCCAGGCGATTCCTTTCGCCGACCTCAAGGATGCGCTTGCCGCCTCGCAGGGCGATGCCGTCATCGCCGGTCTTGCTGTGACCCCTGATCTGCGCCGGCAGTTCGTCTTCTCCCGGCCCTATCTGATGCTGCCGGCGCGCTTCGTGCGCAATCTCGCAGCACCGGTCGACGGCAAGACGGCCGCCGCCCTTGCCGGCCGGCCGGTCGGTGTCGTCAAGGGCACGGTGCACGAGGCGATGCTGGCCGCATTTTTCCCGGCGCTGAAGGCTGAGCCCTTCGACACCAAGGACGCTCTGCTTGCCGCGCTGAAGGAGCGCAAGGTCGACGCCGCCTTCGCCGATGCGCTGCAGCTTTCCTTCTGGGTCTCTTCGCCGGCCTCGGAGAAATGCTGCGCGCTGTTCGACGGTCCCTATCTCTCCGAACATTTCCTCGGCGAGGGCATGACGATCATGCTGCGGCAGAAGGACAGCGTGCTGACGTCAGCCATCGATCACGCGCTCGCCACGCTGTCGCGCAACGGCCGTCTGCAGGAAATCTATCTGCGTTATTTTCCCTACGGGCTCTACTGACTGGCGGGTCGTCTAATGCATGTCGCCCGGAAGTGTGCAGCGGTTCCGGGACAACGACATGCATCAAAACAAAGGGCTAAAGCGCGTCGCATGATCAAATTTGATGCGACGCGCTTTAAAGAGTTTCAGGCTTATCCGTTGCGGAAGCGGGCAATGGCGCTGCGTTCGATCGCCGCGCAGGTCAGCTTGTCGAGGCCGAGACGGTCGCGCAGCAGGCTGAGCAGCCGCAATTCCTCGGCCTTGACCGAAAGGTCGGCGGAAGCCACTTCGACGGCGAGCGCATAGGCCGTATCGTAGAGTTTTGCCGGCAGCGTGTCGCGCACGGTTTCGAGAACGACGTCGAGGCCCTCGGGCCCTGCCAGCAGCGAGGCGCAGTCGCGCGCAATCGAAATCAGCCTTTCGTCATCGAAATCCTTGAAAACCGGCAGGAATCCGATGAGTTGGCCGATCCTCGTCATCTCCCTGTCGTTCATCGTGCTGTCGACGGCGGAGGCCATCACCATCACGTAGATCAGGGCATCATGGGCGGAAAGCGGCTTGTTCATCTCTGATTCCTTCTTCGGTGAGCGGAGATTAGGAATTGGCGGTCGCCTTTACAAGGGATCGGCAGCATCGCGCCGCCGCGGACATTAAAGCGCGTCGCATCAAATTTGATTCATGCGACGCGCTTGAGCCTTTTGTTTTGATGCATGTCGTTATCCCGGAACCGCTGCACACTTCCGGGCGACATGCATTAGTCATTTGCGGCGCGGGTCGCCGCCGTAAATGCCTTTCTGCGCCTGCTTCGCCTTCTCGGCGACAGCATCGAGCGGTGAGCCCGCCTCGGCTTCGGCCCAGCCGTTTTCGGCGAGCCATGTGCCGAGATCCTGCGTGCCGAGCCGGCAGGCGGCGGTCGCCGTCCCCTTCCATTCCGCCATGTCGAGGTCGCAGGTGAGGCTGCGATTGCGCAAGAGCTGGCGCAGTGCCGTCTTCGCCATCATGCCGCAGGGCCATTGCCGGCCTGCCGGCCCGCATATCCTGTCGGCCGGTGTCGGGATGATGCCGGCAAGCTGAAGCCGGCGCTCGCCGAAGGAAAGCAGGCCGGCATTTTCGGCCAGCGGCCGCGCCAGCTCGATCGGCTTTTTCGCGGCCGGCGCCGCCGTCTGCCCGCCGGGCGTTTCCGATGGGCGCGGCGGATCAGCCGGCGCGCTTTCGGTCGGGGCGGGGGAGGGGGCCGCCGGCTGCGCCGCGCGCGCAATGATCTCGGCATCTGCATCCGGGATCGGCGCCGACCGGCCTGCTGCCTCGGGGGCGATTTCCGCCGCCGTGTCGGTTGCTTGCGCCTCTGCGGTGATCATATCCTCGCCGCCCGTTCCGCCGCGCAGCCTTGTTTCTGCTGATATCAGCAGGCCGGCCACAACCGCCATTCCTGCAAGACCAGTCAAGACGGCGGCGGGGCGCATGGAATATCTTCCTATTGGCTGGCCCAGATGATGCGGGCGATCCACTCGACGTCGGACAGATCGAGCGTCCGGTTCGGATGTTCGGGATTGAGCGACATCAGCTCGATCGACCGCGGGCTCTGGCGCAGCAGCACCTTGGCCATCACCTCGCCCTCGCGCGTGCGCACGACGACCCGGTCGTTGCGGCGCACCTGTGCGCCGGGTTCGACGATCAGCACGTCGCCGTCGCGGTAGAGCGGCATCATGCTCTCGCCCTGCACCTCCAGTGCGTAGACGCCCGGTTTCTGCGACGGCGCAGCCGGAAATTCGACCACGTCCCAGCCTTGCCCGGCCGGAAAGCCGCCATCGTCGAAGAAGCCGCCGGCGCCGGCCTGCGCGAAGCCGAGCAGCGGAATGGCGCCGCCGTGCGGCGGCTTGGCGCGCTCGCCCGCCAGTTCTGCGGAAGAATCGGCCCCCGGCCGCATGAAGGCGAGAAACTGCTCCATGCTCGCCCCTGTCGCATCGAGCACCTTGGCGATCGATTCGGTCGAGGGCCAGCGCAGCCGCCCGTCGGCCGAAAGCCGTTTCGATTTGTTGAAGGAGGTCGGGTCGAGCCCGGCGCGGCGCGCAAGACCGGATGGCGTCAGGTCGTGCCGCTCGGCAAGCCTGTCGATCGCCTCCCAGATCTGCTCGTGTGACAGCATATGCGCCCGATTCCGTGCAGCCTATCCGAGGCCGCGCTCCAGCCGGCCGGAAGTGTAACCGACCGTGCGGCGCGCGTAAAGGTAAGGGAGGAATAAAATCCTTTTATCGGCGGTTTCGGCCGCCTCAGGCGACCATCGCCATGTTGATCTTGCCGAGCTGGATGACGGCCTGCGTGCGGCTGTCGACATCGAGTTTCAAGAGGATCGCCGAGACATGCGCCTTGATCGTCGCCTCGGAGACGCCGAGTTCATAGGCGATCTGCTTGTTCAGCAGGCCTTCGGCGAGCATGGTCAGCACCCGGCTTTGCTGCGGCGTCAGCGTATGCAGGCGGTGGATCAGGTCGGCAACGTCGGGGTCCTGCTCCTGGCCGTCGCGATAGCTTTCCGGTGTGGCGATATCGCCGGTAAGCACCGTCTGGATGCTGCGGCGAATGTCTTCGATACCGGAGGATTTCGAAATGAAGCCGGAGGCGCCGAGTTCCAGCGCCCGGCGGATCGTCGTTGCGTCGTCGCTGGCCGAGACGATGATGATCGGCAGGCTGGCGAATTCGGCGCGCAAGGCCATCAGGCCGGAAAAGCCGCTGACGCCGGGCATGGCGAGGTCGAGCAGCATCAGATCGGCGTCCGGATGGGCGCCGGCTGCTGTCCGCGCGGCGGCGAAATCGCCGGCTTCGACGATCGACTGGCGGCCTTCCATGCCGATGACGGCCTGGCGCAGCGCATCGCGGAAAAGCGGATGGTCGTCGGCAATGATGATGGTCTGTTCCTGCATCGAAAACTCCCTCCCAAGAGCCCGATCGTGCTGCATGCGACGCCGTCCCCACTGCGCTCCATGCATGGCTGCTGATACGACTATATCAGATCAGGTCTTCTGCGGAAGGGGATCGGCCTTTTCCTCGGCCTGGAACTCCTTCACCATCCCCATGAAACTCTTCATCATCTTCTCCATGATGCTGATCGAGCGGTCGATCTCGGCGTCGCTCGGCAGCGCCCGCTGGACGAGGCCTTCCTGTTCCAGCTTGGTCACCCGCTCCGCAAGCCGGTCGAGTTCGTCCTCATAGGCCGCCCGCTCGTCGGCCGCCATGCGGCAGACGAGAGCGCCGTCCTTGTCCTGGCAGATCGACATGGCGCCGGACTGGCGGTCGAGCCGGACGAAATGATCGCCGCTTTTTTCCAGCTGGAACCGGCCCGCATCGGCCTCGGCCGCGGCAGCTGCCAGCGGCAGGAGTACGGCGCCAAGTGCGAGAACCAAAATCTTCATCGTCTCATCCTCC
This sequence comes from Rhizobium sp. M1, assembly GCF_002531805.1. Classification (NCBI taxonomy): domain Bacteria; kingdom Pseudomonadati; phylum Pseudomonadota; class Alphaproteobacteria; order Hyphomicrobiales; family Rhizobiaceae; genus Rhizobium; species Rhizobium sp. M1. The sequence goes on from NZ_NWSW01000072.1 coordinate 7,942, forward strand.
GGATTTGCCTGTGCGGGTCCTGTTTTTAAGCGCCGAGGCGTGGACATTGCCGCCTCTTTCCGGCAAAGCGCTGGTGATCGAGGACCAGCAATCGCGAGGCCATGATGACCCTGACACCGACCCTTTACAAGATCGTGACGGAACCGCTCTGGCAGCAAGCCAGACAAAGCGGTGTTTTTCATGGCGCCGGCATCGATCTCAAGGACGGCTTCATCCATTTTTCGACGGCTGACCAGGTCAAGCAGACCGCTGCCCTGCATTTTGCCGGCCAGTCCGGCCTGATGCTGGTTGCCGTCGATGCCGGCGGCCTCGGTGACAAGCTGATCTTCGAACCCTCGCGCGGCGGCGATCTGTTCCCGCATCTCTATGCCGACCTGCCGCTTGCGGCCGTGCTCTGGGAGGTGCCATTGCCGCTCGACGAGGCGGGCGCCCATATTTTCCCGGAGCTGCAGCCATGATCGATCCCTTCAAGCGTCTCGCCCGCAAGGGCCTCTTCCTGTTCGATCCGGAAACGGCGCATGGCATGTCGATCGCGGCGCTGAAATCCGGCCTGGTGCCCGCCTGCCAGATCACCCCCGATCCGCGCCTTCGCCAGACCGTCGCCGGCCTCACCTTCGAAAATCCGCTCGGCATGGCGGCAGGCTACGACAAGAATGCCGAGGTGCCGGAGGCGCTGCTGAAGCTCGGCTTCGGCTTTACCGAGATCGGCACGGTGACGCCGAAGCCGCAATCCGGCAATCCGCGTCCGCGCATCTTCCGCCTGGTCGAGGATGAAGCCGTCATCAATCGCCTCGGTTTCAACAATGAAGGCCATGAGGCTGCTTTCGAGCGGCTCTCGGCGCTGACAGGCAAAGGCATTGTCGGCGTCAATATCGGCGCCAACAAGGACAGCGAGGACCGCATCACCGATTATGTCGCCGGCATCCGCTGTTTCTATTCCGTCGCGCGCTATTTCACCGCCAATATCTCCTCGCCGAATACGCCTGGCCTGCGCGATCTGCAGGCGCGCGAAAGCCTTGCGGCTCTGCTGTCGTCCGTGCTGGCGGCGCGCGATGAGATGGCTGAGAGATCCGGCCGCAAGATCCCGGTCTTTCTGAAGATCGCCCCCGATCTGACCGAGGAGGGCATGGACGATATCGCCGCCGAGGCGCTTGCGCATCCGCTGGATGGGCTGATCGTCTCCAACACCACGCTGTCGCGCGAGGGGCTGAAAGATCAGCGCCAGGCCAAGGAGACGGGCGGCCTCTCCGGCGTGCCGCTGTTCGAAAAGTCGACCGCCGTGCTTGCCAGGATGCGCAAGCGCGTCGGCGCCGCGCTGCCGATCATCGGCGTCGGCGGCGTCTCCTCGGCCGAAACCGCGCTGGAGAAGATCAGGGCGGGCGCCGATCTCGTCCAGCTCTATTCCTGCATGGTCTATGAAGGCCCCGGCCTGCCGGGCGATATCGTTCGCGGTCTCTCGGCGCTGCTCGACCGCGAAAAGGCCGGCTCGATCCGCGAGCTGCGCGACAGCAGGCTCGATTATTGGGCGGCGCGGAAGGTCTGATCGGCCCGCGGCCTGACCAGCATCGCCAGGAAAAAGCCGCGGAACAGCAGGAAGGCGTTCATCGCCAGCCACAGGCCGTGATTGCCGAAGAGCGGCACGAAGACGGCGAGCATGGCGAGATAGCCGGCAAAGGACAGCAGCATCCGGTTGCGCATGTCGGCCGACCACGTCGCGCCGATGAAGACCCCGTCCATCAGGAAGGCGAGCGCGCCGGTGAGCCCCGTCACCGCCGCCCAGGGCAGATAGGTCGCCGCCGCCTGCCGCACCTCGGGCGAGGTCGTCAGCACCGAGATCAGCCAGGGACCGGCGAGCAGGAAGAAGGCGGAGACGATCGCCGCCAGGCCGAAGGACCAGAAGGTGGTGAGCTTCAGCCCGCGGTCGAAGGCCGGCCGGTAACGCGCGCCGATCGCCCGGCCGGTGATCTGCTCGGCGGCATTGGCAAGCCCGTCGAGATAATAGCCCGACAGCAGGAAGAAATTCATCAGCACGGCATTGGCGGCAAGCGTCACCGCGCCGAAGCCGGTGCCGATCCGCGTCATGATTGTGAAGGCGCCGATCAGCACGAAGGTACGGATCAGGATGTCGCGGTTCAGTGCGAAAAGCTCGGCCAGCCGATGCCGGGAAAAGACCTCGGACCATGCCGGCCGCTCTGATTTGGCAAAGCCGCCGAGCACGATGAACAGCCCGGCGAGCGCACCGGCCACCTCGCCGGCCAAGGTTCCCCAGGCGACGCCGGCCACGCCCCAGCCGAGCGACAGGCCGAGATAGATCGACAGCAGGATATTGATGCCGTTGATCAGCGCCTGCAGCAGCAGCCCGACACCGCCCTGTCCGCGCCCGAGCACGAAGCCGAGGATGGCGTAATTGGCGAGTGCGGCCGGCGCTGCCAGGATGCGGATCGAGAAATAGATGGCGGTCGCCTCGGCGATCGCGCCTTCCGCGCCCATCAACCGCAATCCCGCCGCCTTCAGCAGCGGCGAAAGACAGAGCAGCGCCAGCCCGCAGCCGAGCGCCGAGATCAGCGCCCTCGAGAACACCGCCTGCTGTTCGTGCCGGTCGCGCCGGCCATAGGCCTGCGCCGTCAGGCCCGTCGTCGATGCCCGCAGGAAATTGAAACTGCCCAGGATGAGATCGAAGAGCATTGCACCGATCGCCAGCCCCGCCAGCGCTTCCGGATCGCCCATATGGCCGACGACGGCCGTGCTCGTCAGCCCGAGCATCGGCGTCGTCAGGAAGCCGAGCGTCATCGGAATGGCGATCGAGAGCACCAGCCGGTGCGTGACCTCGAAGGCAAGGGAATGACCGTTGCTGCGCGTATCCATGCTTGCCCCATGTCGAGGCCGAATCGCCTCAGCTTGACAGCACCATCGCCCAATAGGGCAGGTTCCTGGAAGATGAATTGTGAGCGACGGCGACGCCGAGGCCGCCATAGCGCCCCAGCATGTTTTCCAGATGATGCGGCGAGTTGATCCAGGCGGTCACCACGGCATCGACGCTCTGCTGGCCGGAAGCGATATTCTCCGCCGCCGGCAGTTGCACGCCGCTCGCCTTGACGCGGGCGCCGAAGCTGTCGGTCATGCCGATGAGATGCGCCATCTTGCCGGCGCTTGCCATGCGTTTGGCCTGGAAGAGGGCGGCCGTCTGCGCCGCCGGGTCGGGGCTAAGCGCCGGCAGCCCGTTCTTGGCCCGCAGCTGGTTGACGAGCGGCAATACGCTTGCCGTCTCGTCCTCGCCGTTGGACGGCGTGCCGGCGAGACGCGGCGTGGTGGTGCAGCCGGCGATGCCGGCGGCGAACGCGAGTCCGGAAAGACGCAGCAGGCCGCGGCGCGAAAGATCGATGGAGGTCATGTTACCGGTGATAGCTGAAAAGCCGAAGGATGAGGAAAAGCGGAATGACGATCGTCGCCCCGAGGAGGAGATAGTCGCCGACGCGTCCGAGCGCTGAAAAACCCCGATGCCAGATTTCCAGGATGAAGTCGCGGAACCCATAAATGATGTTCCACGGCGTCAGGCCGAAGACGGTCATGACGAAACCGACGATCAGCGACACGACGATGAGTTTTATCAATGTGCGGCCGAGCGAATCGCCGAGGAACCTGTTCACCTGATCGGACATGCACCATCTCCTGTTTGCCCTTGGAATAAGGTCGCGGTGCGCCGCCCGCAAGCCCTTTCCGGGATTGGCCGCTTCGCCTGTGAAATAGGACTTGAGTTTTTTTGTGGCCGCCGCCAGATGCGGGCCAGTGCAAAACCGAGCAGCGCGACGACATGCCTAAAATAAAGAGCCGATGATGCAGCCCCACCAGCTTTCCTCCGGCGATGTCATCGCCGACCGCCGCGCCGATTATGCCCGGATGCTCGAAGAGGGCGGCGAGCCGGAGGCGGCGGCCGAGCTGATGGAGCAGGCGCTCGAACTCGCACCGGCCTGGGCGGCCGGCTGGTATCGCCTCGCCACCTATCGCGAAAAGGCGGGCAGGGTGGAAGCCGCGATCGAAGCCTATCGCAGCACGCTTGCCCTCGATCCCGAAGATATTTTCGGTTCGGCCCTCAAGCTCGCCCTTCTCGGCGATACCGCCACACCCGACCGGCCGCCGAGCCGCTATATCGAGCGCCTGTTCGACGATTATGCCGAGCGTTTCGAGACCTCGCTCGTCGAAAAACTCGATTACACTGTCCCGCAGAAGCTCGCAGCCCTCGTTTCTGCCACCGGCAGGCGTTACGCATGCGCCGTCGATCTCGGCTGCGGCACCGGCCTGCTCGGCCCCGAAATCCATGGCCGTGCCAGCCGCCTCGAAGGTTTCGACCTCTCGCAGAACATGCTGGCCAAGGCGGCCGAGAAGGCGGTCTACGATCACCTCGCCCAGGCCGACCTGTCGCTTGCATCAGATCTTTCCGGCCTCTTTGTCGATGGGCCGCGCGGCCGCGCCGACCTGGTGACGGCAGCCGACGTGCTGATGTATCTCGGCAATCTCGAAAGCGTTTTTGCCAACATCGACGATCTCGCCGCCGCCGGCGCCGATCTCGCCTTTTCCGTCGAGGATGCGGGGGAGGGCGAGAGCTTCCATCTCGCGCCGTCGCTGCGTTATGCCCATTCGGAAGCCTATGTGAGCATGCTGCTTGCCCGTCACGGCTTCGAAATCCTCGACATCGTCAAGACCGTCATTCGCAAAGATGGCGGCAAACCGGTTGCCGGCATTCTGTTCCTTACGCGCAAGCCGGCCTGAGCGAATGTTTCTTGCGATTTTTTAATAGGACAGCATTGCTTACCTATTTCGCTTGATCGGACGCCGGAAAGCCTGATATTGCAAGGGTATCCGAGGAGCGCGCGGCGATCAGACGCCGACGCTCGACTCATTTCACAATCAAAAATCCACCGCGTCCGGATTTCTCCGGACGTGCTCCCGAACACGTCTGCTGTTGGAGACTGGCGACATGACACAGCTCATCAATGCCCTCGGCCTCTGGAATACGAGTGCTGCGCGGCACTCGCCGATCGAAGACGTGCAGGGCATATTCTCCGGCAGTCTTGTCGCAGCGCTCGGCCTTTACGTTCTTGCCAGCGCCGGCCTTCTCACCGGCAGCACGGCTGGCGTCGCCTTCCTTCTGCATTACGCTTTCGGCGTCAATTTCGGCCTCGCCTTCTTCCTGCTCAACCTGCCGTTCTTCTATCTCTCGTGGAAGCGTCTCGGCATGGCCTTCACGGTCAAGACCTTCATCGCCATCGGCCTGACTTCGGTGATGTCAGATCTGCAGTCGCGCCTCTTTTCCATTTCGAGCATCCATCCGGCCTGGGCGGCCCTTCTCGGCGGCCTGCTGCTCGGCTTCGGCGCGCTGGCGCTCTATCGCCACCGCGCCAGCCTCGGCGGCGTCGGCATTCTCGGGGTCTATCTCCAGGAGCGTTTCGGCATCCGCGCCGGCCTCGGCCAGCTTAGCATCGATATGTGCGTGCTGGCCGCCGCCGTCTTCGTCACCACGCCGCCGGTGGTCTTCTATTCCGTCCTCGGCGCCCTCGTCCTCAACCTCTTCGTCGCCATCAACCACCGCGCCGACCGCTACATCGCCCTCTGACATTACAAATCCGTAACCCATTCTGAACAAAACGTAACTTGCCTGCGACCGGTCCCGGCGCGACATTTCTCCCCGCGCCGGATTTGATGAGGTGAGTTATGTCAGATTTGGAAAAACTTGTGAGACGCCGCATGCAGGAAGAATACGCCAAGGGCGCTTCCGCAGAGGAAATCGCGAAAGTCGTTCGCGATCTGCTCAACAGCATCGACCTCTCGGGCGATGGGTTTGACGCCGTTGCCGCAAGAGCCGCCAGGGCTCACGAGTGATCACAAATTCGGCCGACCCGGAATTTCGGGTCGGTCGCCGGCAATCCGCCGTAACTCCTCTCTCCACGAAAAGTCGTGCCGTGTGATTTGCCCCTCACCCTAGCCCTCTCCCCGTTCTGACGG
>NZ_NWSW01000073.1:0-10302 GCF_002531805.1 Rhizobium sp. M1
CTCCTCCCACCATGCCGGCGACGACTTCGCGCGGCTGAGGGCGGCGCGCGAAAAAGCCCCGCGACCGCAGAGAGATCCGGTGCCCGGGAACGGGAGGACCCTCGATTGCGAAATGGGTGTGATTTGACCGTCGGACGCACGAAGCACGCAAGGGAAAGATCATGTCAACGATAGCCATGCCGGAGCCGCGTGCTGACATTCTGGCGCGATTGCCTCAGATCATCGCCGAACTGGAAGCGGCCTTGCCCAAAGGCACCGTGATTTCGGATCCGCAGGAGACCCGGGCCTATGAATGTGACGCACTGACAGCCTATCGCTGTCCGCCGCTTGCGGTCGTCTTGCCGCGCAGTACCGAGGAGGTCGCGACAGCGATGCGTGTCTGTTATGAGCGCCGCGTCCCCGTCGTGCCTCGCGGGGCAGGGACCTCGCTCGCCGGCGGCGCCTTGCCCACCGCAGATAGCGTCGTTATCAGCACGATCCGGCTGCGCGAGATCCTCGAAGTCGACACGGCAAACCGATTTATCCGGGTCCAGACCGGTGTCACCAATCTTGCCGTGAGCGCCGAACTGGACGCGGATGGATTTTTCTACGCGCCCGACCCATCGTCGCAGCTTGCCTGTACGATTGCCGGCAATATCGCGATGAACTCAGGGGGCGCACACTGCCTCAAATACGGCGTCACCACGAACAATCTGATGGGCCTTCGCATGGTGCTGCCGAGCGGCGAAGTCGTCGAGCTCGGTGGGCCGTTTTTGGGGACGACCGGTCTTGATATTCTCGGACTCTTGTGTGGTTCCGAAGGCCAGCTGGCGATCATCACCGAGGCGACCTTGAAGATAATGCCCAAGGCCGAAGGCGCCCGGCCGATGTTGATCGGTTTCGAAAGCGCCGAGATTGCCGGTGAATGCGTCGGTCGCATCATCCGCTCCGGTCTGCTGCCGGTGGCGATCGAATATATGGACGACGTGTGCCTGCGCGCGGTCGAAGCATTTGCCAAAGCCGGATATCCCGCCTGCGCCGCCGTTCTGATCGTCGAGGTCGAGGGATCCGAAGAGGAGATCGACGAACAAACCCAGCGCATTCGCGCCATCGCTGAGGCGCTGGGAGCGGTAGAGTTTCGCAGCAGCCGAAACGCCGATGAATCGCTCGCGATCTGGAAAGGCCGCAAGTCGGCGTTTGGCGCGATGGGTCGTCTCGGCGACTACCTGTGCCTCGACGGAACGGTGCCGGTTTCGAAACTCCCCTATACGCTGAAGCGCATCGGCGAGCTCTCAACGCAATACGGCCTGGAAGTCGCCAACGTCTTTCATGCCGGTGACGGAAACATGCATCCGCTCATCTTGTTCAACGCCAACGCGCCGGGCGAGTTGGAGCGCGCCGAAGCTTTCGGCGCCGACATTCTTCGTCTTTGTGTTGACGTTGGCGGCTGCCTGACCGGCGAGCATGGGGTCGGCATCGAAAAGCGCGATCTCATGGCTGCACAATTCAACATGACGGACATGGACATCCAGATGGCGATCAAGGACGTCTTCGATCCGGCCTGGCTGTTGAACGCTGCCAAAGTCTTTCCCCTTGAGGTGAGTAAGCCCTACCGCGAGAGAGCTCGATCACGATGACAGAAGGCAACATGCCTGCATCCGTAGAGACCTTCTTCGCCCCCGCGGACGAACTTGAACTTTCCGCCTTCCTGGATGAGGCCTGCAAGACGGTAAAAGCGCTCCAAATCATGGGCGGCGGCACTCGCCTGAAGCCGAGTTTTCCATTCGAAACCACCACGCTGACGACCCGGCGCCTCAGCGGCATCGTGACCTACGAACCTGGTGCCATGACGCTGATCGCCCGAGCGGGGACGCCCGTTGAGGAAATCGAGGCGACGCTTGCCATAGAAGGCCAGGCACTGGCTTTCGAGCCCATGGATCATCGAACCGTTCTTAGCACGGGCGGTGTTCCAACCATCGGCGGCGTGGTTGCGACCAATGCTTCAGGGCCGCGGCGCGTCCAGATCGGCGCCTGCAGGGACCATCTGCTTGGGGTTCGCTTTGCCGATGGCCGGGGCCGGATCATCAAGAACGGCGGCCGGGTGATGAAGAACGTCACGGGTCTCGATCTTGGCAAACTTCTCTGTGGTTCCTTCGGCACACTGGGCGTCCTGACGGAAGTGGCCATAAAGACGCTGCCAGCGCCCGAAAGCGAGCTGTCGGTCGGCTTCAACAATGTGTCGGTGTCGGAAGCGAGCCGGATTTTTCAAACCGCGCTTGCCAGCCCCATGGAAATCTCCGGCGCCGCCTTTAGATCCGGGACCGCCTGGCTGAGGATCGAGGGGCGCTCCAAGCAGGTTAAATACAGGCGCGAAAAGATATTCGACCTGCTACCTCACTATAATATCGACTTTCTCTACGATGTTGTGAGCAAGGACCTGTGGAGCCGGCTGCGAGACCTGCACCACTTTGACGACCCGCAGTTGCCGCTGTGGCGAATCCTGGTCAAGCCGACGGATGCGCCGATCGTCGCATCCGCACTCGAGAACCTTGGAGGAACCGTATCGCTCGATTGGGGAGGCGGGTTGATCTGGTTTGCGGGGCAGGCGGAGCCGCTTGAGGTTCGCAGGGCCTGCGGCACCGGACAGGCCCTGTTGATGCGCAATGAAAGCCCATTTTGCGGCCCGAGGTTCGCGCCTGAAGGCGAAGCTGTTGCTCGCCTCTCGAAGGCATTGCGCAACCAGTTCGATCCCGCCGCAATCTTGAACCGCGGTTTGATGGACAGCTAGATGCAGACGAATTTCAATCAGACCCAGCTTTCAGACCCGGCTACACGCACATCAAACGAGATTCTGCGGTCCTGCGTCCATTGCGGCTTCTGCACGGCAACCTGCCCGACATATCGTGTGCTGGGCGATGAACTCGACAGTCCGCGCGGCCGGATCTACCTGATCAAGGATATGCTGGAAAACGACAGGGTTCCCGACGACGCAACCGTAAAGCACATCGACCGTTGCCTTAGTTGTCTCAGCTGCATGACGACATGCCCTTCCGGCGTGAACTATATGCACTTGATCGATCACGCGCGCGATTATATCGAGAAGAATTATACCCGCCGCTGGGACGATCGGGCGTTGCGATGGCTGCTGGCCCGGATAGTGCCGTATCCTCAGCGGTTCCGCTGGGCTTTGACCGCAGCCAAATTGGCCCGCCCCCTGCGGCGCCTTGTTCCCGATGCCCGGTTGCGGGCAATGCTGGAGATGGTGCCGGAGAGCATCCCTAAGGTCAGCAACAACGACAGGCCACAAGTATTTCCTCCAAAAGGCGAGCGGCGCAAACGCGTGGCTCTCCTGATCGGCTGCGCCCAGCGTGCGCTGAACACGGATATCAACGACGCAACGATCAGGCTTCTGACCCGCCACGGCTGCGAGGTGGTCGTTCCGAAAGGCATCGGCTGCTGCGGAGCGCTCACGCATCACATGGGAAAGGCCGAGGAAAGTCACGCCATGGCCAGCGCCAACATTCGCGCCTTGGTTCGGGAGCTTGACGGGGGAGGGCTGGATTCCATCGTTATCAACACGTCCGGATGCGGGACCACCGTCAAAGACTACGGACATATGTTCCGAAACGGCCCGATGGCGGCCGACGCCGAGCGCGTTTCGGCTATTGCCAGGGATGTCACCGAAGTCATGGCGGATATCGGGCTTGAGGACGCTGGGCACGCCGATCCGCTTCGCGTCGCCTATCACGGCGCCTGCTCCCTGCAGCATGGCCAGCAAATTCGCGCCCAGCCGAAGGATCTCCTGAAATCGGCGGGCTTCGATGTGGTCGAGCCGCGCGATTCCCACATCTGCTGCGGTTCGGCAGGCACCTACAATCTGCTGCAGCCGGCAATATCGCAGCAACTGCAATCGCACAAAGTCGCAACCATCGAGGCCGTTCGCCCGCAGCTGATCAGCACCGGCAATATCGGCTGCATGATGCAGATCGGTTCGGGTACCGAGCTTCCGATCGTCCACACCGTTGAACTGCTGGATTGGGCAACCGGCGGGCCAAAACCGAGAGGTCTTTCCAAGCTTCGATCTGGGCGACCGGCGCGGCGCGGCGGTTGAGATCGTGAGGCTATCCGCCCCCCAATCTGCGAGAAACGGTTTTCGCAGCTCCGGCGACGCGCTCGCCGATTTGCCCGATGAGCCGGTCAGGCATTCGATGCGTAGGACCGGAGACGGATATACCGGCCACGGCTTCGCCGTGTACATTCAAGATCGGCGCGGCGACACAGCGCATGCCTTTGGTCCGCTCCTCATCGTCAATCGCATAGCCCCGCTCCCGGCTGACGATCAGTTCCTCTTTCAACTGAGCGACCGAGCGCGCGGTATTTTCGGTAAACCGCTTCAAAGTGGAAGTCTTGAACAGGGCGGAAAGGCGACCATCATCATAGGTGCTCAGCAACGCCTTCCCGATGCCGGATGCATGAAGAGGCGAAAGAGTTCCGGGCGGAAAAAAGGCCCGTATGGATTCATGTGTCTCGACCTGGCTGATGAAGAGAATATTCCCGTCCTTCTCTATGCCGAGGTTCGACGTCTCTCCTGTCTCCAGCATCAATTCGCGCATGATCGGGCGGCTTCGTTCGACGACATTGGATCGGCGCAGAAATGCCGCTCCGGTGCGGTAGGCTTCCGGGCCGATGAACCAGACCTGCCGATCAGGGCTGATCTCGACGAACTCGCGGCGTTCGAGTGTGGCAAGAACGCGATGCATCGTCGCGGGCGATTGATCGAGATGGGCAGAAAGTTCAGACAGCGTCATTCCTTCCGGCGACGCCAGCGCCTCCAAGACATCCAGAGCGCGATCGAGCGACTGTATGACGCTTGAGGACTGGGGTTCGTTGAAGGATTTCGGGCGCCCTCGCCGTCGGTTTAAGTTTTGCATCGATCACCCTCGCAATTGCAGGCTTTTATCGTTAACTGAAAAACGAATTCACGCAATGAAAAATATCAAACTATTGAAATTCATTATAAAATACCAAATTATTACACGATTGAAAATATTTTTCAAAAAAATATATCTTCGCGCAAACCCATGTTATCTAGTTTGAAAGCACAGGAGGATGCATACCATGTACGGACAAAATCCGGTTTTCATCCCAGGCCCCACGAACATGCCGGAAATCTTGCGCAAGGCGGCGGACATGCCGACCATGGACCATCGTTCATCGATGTTCGGCGAAATCCTTCATCCCGCTCTGGCGGGTGTGAAACAGGTTCTCAAAACCGAAACTGCTTCCGTTTTCATTTTTCCTGCCACGGGCAGCGGGGGATGGGAGACGGCGATCACGAATACGTTGAGCCCGGGCGATCGCGTCCTGGCTGGCCGACACGGCATGTTCAGCCATAAGTGGATCGACATGTGCCGGCGCTACCAGCTGAAAGTCGATGCTATCGAGTCCTCCTGGCACGACGGCGTCCCGCTGGCGCAATACGAGGAACTTCTCAACGGCGACAAGGCGCACGAGATCAAGGCCGTTCTCGTTACCCACAACGAAACCGCGACCGGCGTCAAGTCCGACGTTGCGGCGGTGCGCAGGCTGCTGAATGCCGCCAATCATCCCGCTCTGCTACTCGTCGACGGCGTCAGCTCCATCGCTTCGATGGACTTTCGAATGGACGAATGGGGCGTCGATGTTGCCGTGACCGGGTCGCAGAAGGGATTCATGCTGCCTGTCGGTCTGGCGATTACCGCCTTTTCACCCAAGGCCATGGCGGCACTGGAAACGGCGAAACTTCCGCGGGCCTTCTTCGACGTGCGCGATATGGCCAAGGGCTATTCGACCAACGGCTACCCCTATACGCCGTCGGTCGGGCTCCTGAACGGTCTCAAAGTATCGATGGAGCTTCTTCTTCAAGAGGGGCTGGAGAACGTTTTTGCGCGCCACAGGCGCATCGCCTCCGGTGTTCGCGCCGCGGTTGGGGCCTGGCGGCTTGAGCTCTACGCCGCGCGCGAGGAGCTCTATTCCGACACGGTCACCGCGGTTCAGACGCCTGCCGGTTTCGATGCCTCCCGGTTTGTCACGCACGCTGCGACAAAATACGACGTCGCCTTCGGTGCCGGCCTCGGAGACGTCGCGGGTAAGGTGTTCCGCATCGGTCACGTCGGCAGCATGACGGATGTGATGGCGCTGTCCGGTATTGCCACGGCCGAGATGGTCATGGTCGATCTGGGCCTCAACATCAAACTCGGCTCCGGCGTTGCCGCGGCACAGGCGATCTATCGCAATAGCCAAACGTCCGCTGTCGAAATGGTCGCCTGAGGTCTGATCCAGATGTACATACCCACTCTATCCGACATGTTTGAAGCCCATCAGCGCATCAAACCGCACATCCATCGCACGCCTGTCCTTACCTCGACGTTCATCGACACGCTTGTCGGTGCCAATCTGTTTTTCAAATGCGAGAACCTGCAGAAAGCCGGTGCCTTCAAGGCCCGTGGCGCCTCCAATGCGGTCTTTGGCCTCAGCGAAGAGCAAGCGGCGAGGGGCGTTGCCACCCATTCGTCCGGCAACCATGGCACCTGCCTATCCTATGCCGCCGGGCGCCGGGGAATTCCGTGCACCGTCGTCATGCCGCGGACGGCACCGCAAGCCAAAAAGGACGCGGTGCGGGGCTACGGCGGCCAGGTCGTCGAATGCGAGCCATCGACGTCATCGCGCGAGGCGGTTTTCGCCGAGGTCGTCGCCGAAACGGGCGCCGAATTCGTTCATCCCTATAACGACCCCCGCGTCATCGCCGGCCAGGCGACATGCTCGAAGGAACTGATAGAGCAGGTCGATGACCTGGACGCGGTGATTGCACCCATCGGCGGCGGCGGCATGGTATCGGGCACCTGCCTGACGCTGACAAATCTTGCGCCAAGGGTGAAGATCTATGCCGCCGAACCCGAACAGGCCGACGATGCCTATCGTAGCTTCAAGGCCGGACACATCATCGCCGACGACGCGCCCAACACCGTCGCGGACGGTTTGAAAGTTCCGCTGAAAGAGCTGACCTGGCACTTCGTAAAGAACAATGTCAGCGACATCCTCACTGCATCGGAGACTGACATCATCGATGCCATGAAGCTCATCTGGAAGCGTATGAAAATCGTCATGGAACCGTCGAGCGCCGTTCCGCTGGCGGCCATTCTGAAGAACAAACACCTGTTTTCCGGCAAGCGCATCGGCGTCATCGTCACCGGCGGCAATGTCGATCTCGACACGTTACCCTGGCAATAAGGGAGAGGTAAATGAACATGCAAGCAAACTTCGACGGCCTTCAAGTCGGCTATGATGTACCGGCTCTGCCGGGAATGAGTGTCGAGGACATCCAGACGCCGTGCCTGATCCTCGATCTCGACGCGCTGGAGCGAAACATCCGGAAGATGGGTGACTACGCCAAAGCGCACAATATGCGTCACCGCGCCCATGGCAAGATGCACAAGTCCGTGGACGTCATGCGCCTCCAAGAGCAATTGGGCGGAGCCATCGGCGTGTGCTGCCAAAAAGTGTCCGAAGCAGAGGTCTTCGTCAGAGGCGGGATCCGGGACGTCCTCGTCTCCAACCAGGTGCGCGATCCGCTGAAGATCGATCGCCTTGCCCGACTTCCCCAGCAGGGCGCCAGGATAATCGTATGCGTCGACGACCTGGACAATGTCGCTGAACTGTCCACCGCAGCCCGGAAACATGGCACGTCTCTGGATTGCTTCGTTGAAATCGACTGCGGTGCCGGTCGGTGCGGGGTCACCACGAGTTCAGCCGTTGTCGCGCTTGCTCGCGCTATCGATGCGGCTCCAGGCCTCCGCTTTGCCGGCATCCAGGCCTATCAGGGCGCCATGCAGCACATCGACAAGTATGAAGACCGCAAGCTCAAGCTCGACGTCGCCATTGCACAGGTGAAGGACGCTGTCGAAGCTCTGAAGAGCGTCGGCCTGCAGCCTGAACTGGTGAGCGGCGGCGGTACCGGCAGCTACTACTTCGAGAGCAATTCCGGCGTCTATAACGAGCTGCAATGCGGAAGCTACGCTTTCATGGACGCCGACTACGGACGCATCCAGGACAAGGACGGCAACCGGATCGACAGGGGCGAATGGGAAAACGCGCTCTTTCTGTTGACCACCGTGATGAGCCACGCGAAGGCCGACAAGGCGATTTGCGACGCTGGCCTAAAGTCACAGTCGGTCGATTCCGGTCTGCCTTTCGTCTTTGGCCGCAGCGACGTGAAATACGTCAAATGCACCGACGAACACGGCGTCATCGAAGATCCGCATGGCGTCCTGAAGATAAACGAGAAGCTTCGTCTCGTTCCCGGCCATTGCGATCCGACCTGCAATGTCCACGACTGGTATGTCGGCGTCCGCAACGGCAAGGTCGAAACACTTTGGCCGGTATCGGCAAGAGGCAAGGCGTATTGAGATGATCATCGTTCCAGAGCGCGCAATTGCAGATCTGATCGGATCGGCCGAATGCTTTACCGCTGTAGAACAGGTGTTCGCCGCCATGGCCAGAAAATCGGCCTATAATTTTCCGGTGGTCCGCGAATCGATAGGATATGCAGACGCGCTCTACGGATTCAAATCAGGTTTCGACCGGGAGAGCCTCTCTCTCGGTCTGAAATCCGGAGGTTTTTGGCCGAAAAATGCGGAAAAGGGCCTGACCAACCACCAATCGACGGTATTCCTGTTCGACGCGGACACCGGACGATGCCGTGCTGTGGTGGGCGGAAATCTTCTGACCGCATTACGGACCGCAGCGGCGTCTGCAATCTCGATCAAATATCTGGCCCGTGAAGACGCGAAGATCCTCGGCATTATCGGCGCCGGACATCAATCAACCTTCCAGCTAAGGGCAGCAGTCCAGCAGCGAAACTTCGAGAAAGTGGTTGCCTGGAACTATCATCCGGAAATGCTGGCCCGCCTCGAGGACGTTGCCAGAGAGATCGGCTTACCCTTCGAAGCCGTCGATCTCGACAGGCTCGGAGCAGAGGCCGACGTGATCATCTCGATAACCTCGTCATTCAGTCCCAGCCTGATGGCCTCCCAGGTTCGTCCGGGCACGCATCTGGCCTGTATGGGAACCGATACCAAGGGCAAGCAGGAGGTGGACGCCAAGCTGGTGGCTGCGTCTTCGATCTTCACCGATGAAGTGGCGCAGGCGATAACCATCGGCGAATGCCAGCATGCCATCGCCGAGGGCCTGATCGCAGAAGAAGACATTCTTGAGATTGGCGCTGTCATCACAGGCGACGTGAAAGGGCGCCGCTCAGCCGACGACATTACCTTGTTCGACGGAACAGGCGTCGGACTGCAGGATCTGGCGGTGGCCTCGGCTGTCGTCGACCTTGCGGTTTCGAAAGGTGTAGCGATCGAAGTCGATTTCTAATCGTCGCTAATCATTCCGGTCGAGGCGCGAGTTTTGAAAGGACCGGTTCCCACTTCTTCTATGTGTGGCCGAGCATGAGGTTTTCGATGAGCAGTGGACTTCCAGGCTTTCGTGGCTTCGATCACATCGGCATCACTGTGCCCAATCTTGGCGAGGCAATTGCCTTCTTCTGCGATGTGATCGGATGCGAACTTATCTATCGTGCCGGCGCGTTCGGAGATGACGAAGGCACGTTCATGAGGGATCAGTTGAATGTCCACCGGCGCGCGCGAATTCGCGGCGTGGCGTTTCTGCGCTGTTGGAATAACTCGAACTTAGAGCTGTTCGAATACGATTCTCCCGATCAGAAAAATGTTGCACCCAAAAACAGCGATATCGGCGGGCATCACATCGCGTTCTACGTGGAAGATATCGAAAGGGCTGTTGAGCATCTGCGTCACCACAACATTCGCATACTCGGCAATCCGGTTGTTGAACCGGGGGGGCCGGACCATGGCGTGACTTGGCTTTATTTCCTGGCGCCTTGGGGACTGCAGTTGGAACTCATAACCTATCCGACAGGGAAGGATTACGAGGCGGAAACGCAAGCTCGACTTTGGGATCCGCGCCTCACTTGAAGGATCATGAGTTGCCATTCGTCTTCAAGCCGATCACCGCTCGTTATTTGCGGCAACGAGTCGCGGCTGCAGAGGAGGGGCATCGCATTCATAGCGCTGAATGTAATCGTTGACATAGGCAACATTGCCTGATTGTATACGTTAACATCCGCGCAGAACCAGCGACCTTGGAAGAGAGGCGACAATCTGTGAAGCTTAACGCTTCTCATCAACTGACTGCTGGAGGCGGCAATTACCAATCCCCAGGGAACTCGTCATGTAAGCGGTGCATTGACCCCGTCTGGCAATAGCGGGG
>NZ_NWSW01000074.1:0-10170 GCF_002531805.1 Rhizobium sp. M1
CGGAGGCATTGACGGCAATCGCCGACACCATCGCCGGCCAAGACGGCCAGTTGCTGTCGATCCGCGAACCGCTTGCCGGTCTTAACTGCCCCGTCATGTTGATCTGGGGCGAACAGGACCAGATCGTGCCCGTCCCAGACGCCGGCACCCTCCCGGCAAACCTCACCCTGCGCATCCTGCCCGATACCGGCCATATGCCGCAAATGGAGGCATCCGCCACCGTCAACCAGGCAATCCTCGAAAATATCCGGAAAGCCTCACAATAATCGGGCTGGGCCCGACAAAACGAACCTAACCATCAAATCGGGAGTACATCCATGTCTCAACGTTTGTCAGGAAAGCGCGTCCTCCTAACCGGAGGCGTAGCAAATATCGGCCTTGCCATTCTAGAGGCTTTTGTTGCCGAAGGTGCAACCGTTTCTGTGGTCGATATCGACGCTGCCAAGGGCAGCGAAGTCGAAAAGCGGTTCGGCGACCGCGTTCGGTTTTTCAAGGCGGATATTTCGCAGGAAGACGAAATCAAGGCGGCAATCGACCAGTCGGTCGCCTGGATGAAGGGGATGGACACGCTCTGCCTGAATGCCGGCATCCAGCTTTCCGGCAGGGTCGAAGACTTTTCCACGCGTGACTGGGACAAGGTGTTCACCATCAATGTCCGCGCCAATTTTATCTTCGCCAGGGAGTCGGTGAAACATCTGCGGGCCGCCGGCAAGTCTTCCATCGTGATGATGTCCTCGCTCGCCGGCAAGCGCGGCGCCCCGGGCCTGGTCGGTTACTCCTCGTCCAAGGCCGCGATCATCGGCCTCACAACCACGCTCGCAATCGAACTGGCGCGCGACGGTATCCGGGTCAATGCCGTGTGCCCGGGATGGATCGACACGCCGTTCAACCAGCCGGTCATCGATTTCATCGGGGGTCGGGAAAAGCAGGAATCGCTGGTCCCGATCGTCATTCCGCTTGGGCGGCAAGCCACGCCCCAGGAGGTCGCGCCGCTCTTCGTCTATCTCGCCTCCGACGAGGCTTCCTACGTGACGGCCCAGGCGATCAACGTCGACGGCGGCATCTACAACTGATTGCGGGCAACGATCGAAAGCACAGAAAGGCGAGAACATGATCAAGTTGATTTCACATGAGGCGGCTCTCAAAGCCCTTGAGGCCGGCGCAGCCAAAGCAAGAGAGCTCGGCGAGCCTTCTTCCTTGGCGATCGTCGATGCCGGCGGCAATCTGCTTGCCTTCCTGCGCGCCGACGACGCTGCGCTGTCGACCGTCGAAATCGCGCAGGGCAAGGCGTACACCGCTCTTGCCCTGCGCTCGCCCTCCGGCAACTGGCTGGAGCTGGTCCAGCCGGGCGCCGCGCTCTACGGGCTGGATGCCCTCGGCGGGCGCCGGCCGTTCGTTGTTTTCGGTGGCGGCCTGCCGGTGCGCGACGGAAAGACCGTCATCGGAGGAGTGGGCGCCTCGGGCGGGCCGGTGGAGGCCGATATCGCCATTGCTGAAGTGATGGTGGCGGTGCTGCAAGCTGGTTAAGCGTGCCTGACACGCTCGAACCAGGGGCGCCGCCGCCATTGAGGCGGCAGCGCCCCAACTTTCCATGGCTGGCAATGGGAATACGTCCCCAAGCCGAACAATCAGGATGATATCATGTCTGAGCACTCTATCCGCCTCGAATGGAAGGCAGCGCCGCACGCGCAACAACCGGCAACCTACAGCCGGGATCATAAGGCGACATATAGCGCGCAGGTCTCGGTGGCGGTGTCTGCCGCGTCTGCCTATCTCGGAAACAGCGAACTTGCCGATCCGGAGCAGCTTCTCGTCAACGCCCTGGCAAGCTGCCACATGCTCTACTTCCTGGCGATCTGCGAGGGGAACGGCTATATCGTCAGCAGCTACGAGGATGATGCCGTCGGCAAGGTATCGAAGAACCCGGATGGATCTTTCTGGGTATCGGATATCATTCTCCATCCCAAAACATCCTTTAGTTCGCAGAAACAGCCCGATCGCGAAACGCTGTCTCGACTGCATCATCGGGCTCATAAAGGATGCTTCATCGCAAATTCGATCAAAACCCACGTGTCGATCGAACTGGGCTGACCTCCAACGGCAGCGGTGGTCGTACACGTTTTCTCATTGTCGAAAGGAAGGTGCGGAATGAAAGATAAGCTTGTTGTTGTCGCCACGGTAACGGCGCACGAAGGAAAACATGAGCAGCTTCGCGAGGCGCTCCTCACCCTGATCCCGATCGCGCAAACGGAGCCGGGATTCGTCCAGTATGATCTCCATGAATCGCTGGAGCGCCCGGGCGAGTTCGTCTTCTACGAGATCTGGGAGGACGAGCAATCGCTGGAAGTCCACAACAATACCGAGTCAATGAAGGCGTTCGGCGCCCGCGCCGGTCAATGGATCCAGTCGGTCAAGTTGGACAAGTACAAGCGCATCTCCTGACCCGGCCCACAGGCTCCCGGCGCAAGACTGCCACGGGCTGCACATGACAAAGCCACACCCGATCAATCGGCACCGATCGGGTGGTCTTCGGCTGGAAGACCACCCGAAAGCAGTCCGTATTGTCCCGCAACTTTCTGCGCCAGCTGGGCCACGACGCCATTCAAGTGCGTTTCGGGACGTTTGATAAAGCTTGCCGTGAACGCCATGGTCGGCATTGTGTGGCCGACAGTCGTCAGCACCCGCAGCTTGCCGCTTGCCAGGTGATCCGAGACGACCTCGACAGGTATGGCGGCAATTCCAATACCATCAAGGGTCATGCGAACGATCGAAGACAGCGAGGAGTTCGGAAACAGCCGGACGCGCTGCTGATGGGCCCTATTGAAAAGCTCCGTGAGTTCCCGAAAAGGTTGGGTCTGTCGTGCAAAGGTGATGATCGGAAATGCCGTGAGCTCCTCCAGCGTCACGGCCTCCGGCCCCAAGGGGAAGCCCGCCGGAACCACCCAGTTCAGGGGATATTCGCAAAGCGGCAGATTGGCGACGTTTCCTGAAATCACCGGTCCCATGAGGAATGCGACATCGATGCTGTTTTCCTGAAGGGCGGCTGCGAGGTTGGCGGACCCGTCGACGTTGATTTCTAGTGTGATGGACGGGTATTCATGGTTCAGTCGCTTTAGCAATTCCGGCAGCCATGTGTGGACGATGGTGTCCGATACACCGAGCTGCACGGTCCCCTCCAAGGCATTCGCGCCGGCCACGGCGAGCACCATTTCGGTCCGGAGCGCCAGCATGCGCTCTGCATATTTCAGAATTTCACGCCCTTTGACCGTGAGACGGCTGCCACGCTTGTCCCGCTCGAACAGCCGCACCTTGAGCTCCTGTTCAAGCTGCGCAATGCGCGCGGAAACCGCCGGCTGCGTGGTGTGGAGCTTTTCGGCGGCACGGTGGAAGCCGCCCGTCTGAGCCACAATACAGAAGGTCTCCAAGGTGCGCAGGTCAATCATCAGGCCCACCTGTTCTCAACAACAACGGGTAACCATTGACGACTATGAGACCGGATGCAAGCTGCCTCGGCGAGAGGATAGGCAATCTCCTCGCCTGTGTCACGAGACCGAGTCTTCGCACTATAGGGCTGGCGCCTCGAACCGGAACGTCCCGTTCAGAAGATTCTCGTCGCGTATATCCGTGATCAGCATGCATCCAGGACTATGGGTCACTGCGATCGGCGGCTTAGCCTGCGCCAAAGCCACCTGCGGCGTGACGCCACACGCCCAGAAGACAGGCACTTCACCTTCCTTGACCGGAACGCTGTCGCCGAAGTCGGGATGGGACAAATCGCTGATCCCAATCGCCAGGGGATCACCGAAATGCACCGGCGCCCCATGGACCTGCGGCATTGCCGCTGTAATTTCGATCGCCCTTATGGCATCGGCCGGCTTCATCGGTCGCATCGAGACCACGAACTGCCCGGAGAACGGGCCAGCCGATACGCAATCTATATTCGTCCTGTACATCGGTACATTCGAACCGAGTTCGATATGACGAACGCCAATGCCCGCGTTCAAGAGAGCCCACTCGAAGGAAAACGAACAGCCGATCAAGAAGGAAACGAAATCATCCCGCCAGATGTGGCGGATATCGGCGATCTCCTCCACCAGCCTTCCGTCGCGGAAAACCCGGTAACTCGGAACATCGGACCGGATGTCGATGTTCTTACCGGCCTTGGCGAGGGACGGATCGCCGGGATTTCCGACGGCGAGCAACGGGCATGGCTTGGGATTTTCCAGGCAAAACCTCAGAAAATCGGTCGCCCACTGCTTTGGCAGGATCACCAGGTTTCCTTGCGCAAAACCTGGGGCCAACCCGGAAGTCTGCCCGGCGATCGCGCCAGTCCTGACATCGTGGCGAATCTGCTCCGGCTGACGATCCAGCACCGTTTCAAGCCTGTCCATCACCAGGTCCCTGTTCTCATGCACACACTTGTGCAAGAACTCGCGATTCCAGGCCCTTTCGTCAAATCTCCATATTCGATGACCCGAGATAGATTCTGCTGATCACGCAACGTAAGCGGCTCTTAGCTGGTTGATGCCAATCGTTTCCGGCGCCGCTGATAGAACTGCGTTATCAGACCCCATCGCCAACGACGATTTGACCTCCGGCCGGTCTGGCAGGAAAATCCGCAGTGAAACACCATGATTGGGAGGTCATTCGTGTCATCACTCCTGGGAATGGCGGCGGTTGCCGCAAGCTAAGACGAATTGCCATCTGCGAATTTGTCCGTAACCCCGAGAGCTCGAAACCGCGATCCAACTCCGCTGCAATTCTCATTTCAAACGATTTGAGGAGCGCACTTCGGCGCGGCAAATTTCCAAGTAAAAACAATAACATATACCTAGTTTTACTTGGTTGACAGGCGCCGAATACGGAGCAATACTCCCTCATCAACCTAACGAACGTTAGGTTGATCAATAAACCAAGGGGAGCAGTGGTGGCGGGCAACGCCCCTTCTGCAGTCTGTTTCAACATTGTCAGAAGGGAGTCAGCGATGACCGACAAAACGTCTCTATCCATCACCCGCCGCCAGACTTTGAAGTTCGGGGGCGCAGCTCTATCCGCGTCTCTCTTTGCCCCAGCCGTCATCAGGAGCGCATGGGCAGCGGAAGAGCCAATCACTTTGCTGACGTGGGAGACCTATGACGAACCGGAGTGGATCGCGGAATGGCAGGCGGCCCACGGGACCGAAATCAAGCCGGTGATCATCTCCTCGCTCGATGAAGTATTCGCCCAGCTTCAGTCCGGCGCCGTGAAGCCCGATGTCATCTATTCGGAGGCCTCGACAGCGGGCCGGCTGAAGAAGGCGGGCCAGATCACTCCGTTCGATATCTCGAAGGTCCCCAATATTTCCAACATCCTGCCCGGGCTGAACTGGCGCGAGCCGCTGACGGTCGACGGCGCACTGATGGGCATCCCCCTGCACTGGGGAACGCAGCCCCTGCAGTATAACGCCGATGCTATCAAGTCTGCGCCGACGAGCTGGGCCGCCCTTTGGGACAAGACCTATCAGGGGAAAGTCACGATATTCGATGACGCGACCGTCACGATCCCCATGGTCGCGCTATATGTCGGTGCGAAAAATCCGTTCAATTTGACCGAGGACGAGTTCACCCTCGTCACCAATGCGTTGCGGGAGCTGCGAGCCCAGGTGCGCGTGGTCACCCGAGGCTTCGACGATGCCGCAAACGTCTATGCCTCGGGCGAAGCGATTCTCGGCTACTGCCACAATGTGACCGTCGTCAACATCCTGAAGAAGAAAGGGCTCAACGCCAAATATTCCCTGCCGAAGGAAGGCACGCCTGCCTGGATCGAAGGGACCTTTGTCACCCCGAAAGGACAGCGTGACGTCGTCTACAAATTCCTCAATGACACCATGTCTGCGAAGTGGCAGGCGCGGTTCATGAAATTTTCGGGAAGCAACGGCGTTTTGACGCCGGTGGCGGCGCGCGAAGCCGGTCTGACTGAAGACGAGCTGAAGAACACCAATATTCTCGACTCCGATGATCCGAGCTTCAAGGACAATCTCGTCTTCTTCAAAGAACCCGAGGATGTCGAACGTCGTATTCAGCTCTGGAATGACTTCCTGGCCGGCACGCTCTGACGCCCGCAATCCAGCTGGAGAACGACAATGGGAACACATGAAACCGGCTCCGTGCTTTCGCTCGTCGGCGTTTCGAAAACCTATGATGGCGCCCAAAAACCGGCACTTGACCAGGTGTCTTTCTCGGTCAAGCCCGGGGAATTCTTTTCGATCCTCGGGCCGAGCGGCTCTGGAAAGACGACAATTCTAAGGACGGTGGCCGGTTTCGAAAAGCCTGATACCGGTCAAATCGTCATGGCAGGCGAGGTGGTCAACTCAGTCGCTCCGAACAAGCGCGATGTCCGAACCGTGTTCCAGAGCTATGCCCTTTTCCCGCACCTCACGGTGCGGGAAAACGTCGAATATCCGCTCCGGATGAAGGGCGAGGCGAAGCCGACCCGGCGGACAAAAGCCGAGGAAGCGCTGGCGCTTACCGAAATGGCGACGTTTGCCGATCGGTTTCCGCACCAGCTTTCCGGCGGCCAGCGTCAGCGCGCTGCGCTGGCTCGGTCCATCGTATCGCGACCGAGACTTCTGCTTCTCGACGAACCGCTCGCCGCTCTCGATCTCCGCTTGCGCCAGCAAATGCAACACACATTGGTGGCGCTGCAGAAAGAGCTCGGCATCGCATTCATGTATGTGACGCACGACCAGGGCGAAGCCCTGTCGATGTCTGACCGCGTCGTCGTCCTGCAGGACGGCAAGATAGCTCAGCTCGCCACCCCCCGCGAAATATATTTTGCCCCGCAAAACGAGTTCGTTTCGCGTTTCGTCGGCCGCTCCAATCTCGTCGCCGTCAATTTCGAACCGACCGATACCGGATTCGTGGGACGCGTGGAGGGGATCAAAGTTCCGGGACTGACTGCCAAAAAGGGCGGAACGGCGCGGATGGCGATCAGGTACGAAGCGATACAGGTGAAACCGCTCGATGAGGCGGAAGGGGCGCCCGACACCATTCCCGGCGTCGTGGAAGACGTCCTTTTCCTTGGCACCAACTGCGAGGTGAACGTCCGCTGCGGCGGCGTCAATCTCATCGGCACGGTACCGGCAGTGCGCCACTCGACATTCACGGTGGGCCAGCCGGTCAAGGTCGCCTTCGATGCAGCAAACACGCAGGTCTTCCATGACTGAGATCATTGCACCGGCACTGCCCGCACGCGCCGCTGCGCGGCATGCACGTTTTCCGCTGGGCCTTCGCCTTTCGAGCGTGCCGGTATTGGCGTGGCTGTTTCTGATCGTTGTCCTGCCGAACGTGCTTCTGGTCGGAATAAGCTTCCTGAAGAGCTCGGCGGGCGTCATCATCTTCGAGCCGTCGCTGGTCAACTATTCGAGGATGTGGAATTCGGCGGGCTTCTGGGTCCTGCTGATCAGAACGCTCTCGTTCAGCTTCTTTGCCTGCATATTCGCGACCCTCATCGCTTATCCGCTCGCTTTCTATGTCGGGCGCGTCGCCAAACGGAACAAAGCGCTTCTGACGATGCTGATCGTCCTGCCTCTCTGGATCAGCCTGCTCATGCGGATCTTTGCATGGCGCGTCATCCTTGGCCAATCCGGTGTTCTCAACGGCTTTCTGGTCTCGAGCGGGATTCTCGATGCTCCGTCCGAGGCGTTTCTCTACAGCCCAAGTTCCGTCATCATCGTCTTCGCTTACATTTCGGTGCCTTTTATCTTCATTTCCACCATGGGCGCTTTCGAGAAGATCCCAAACGATCTGATTGAAGCCTCGGAGGATTCAGGGGCGACGGCGCTACAGACATTCCGTCATCTGATCTGGCCCCTGACACGCCGAAATCTGGCAATTGGCTTTTCGCTCGCCTTCCTCGTGACCGTTGGCGATTTCGTCACACCGGCAATGATCGGCGGTATCGACGGAACCACACTGGGCGTCGTCATCTCGACCCAATTCGGCTTTGCGAACAACTGGCCCTATGGTGCTGCCGTTGCCGTTGCCCTGATGCTGAGCGTCGTGGTGCTTCTCGGCATCATCATCGCCCTGACCCCGGTGCGGGGGGTCATGGTCGGCGGCGAAGGCGATCAGTCCCCATCGTCGAACGGGGCAAGCTCGACCGGCTTCGGCCGGCGTTTGGGAGGGATCGGCTATATCGCGGCCATTGCTTATCTCTATGCGCCGCTCGCCATCATCATCCTCTTCTCGTTCAACTCCGCAAACCTTCAAACGCTTCCGTTGGAAGGGTTGACGCTGCACTGGTACCACCAGCTCTTGAACGATGCTTCCTTGATCGAAGCGGCTCAGCGCTCGGTGATCGTGGCAGCATGCGTGGTTTCCATATCGGTCCTGGTCGGAACGATATTTGCGCTGATTGTCCACTACGCCAAGCTGAAGGGTGCCCGCTTCTATGAAATGGCGTTCGCGCTTCCGATCGCCACACCGGGCGTCGTGCTGGGGATCGAGATGGTTCTCGGAACAGAGATCTTCGGAATTCCCTCAGGCATCACCCGCATCGTCATCGGACAGATGAGCTTCGTCATGCCGGTGACCTTTCTGTTGCTGCTCGTTCGGCTTCGCCGGCTCGATCCCAGCCTCATGGAAGCATCGTTGGATCTTGGCGCGAGCCGCTGGCAAAGCTTCGTTCATGTGCTGTTTCCGATGATCAAGGGAACGATCCTGGCCGGCGCGTTTCTCGGACTGACCCTTTCGGCAGACGATGTCATGGTAACCCTCTTCCTGTCGGGCGGAGCGCCGACCCTGCCGATCTGGGTTTTCAACCAGATGCGCTTTGGCTTCACGCCATCAGTCAACGCGGTGTTCTCGATCCTGCTGATCATGTGTCTTGTCATCGTGACGATCGGGAACTGGAAAACGGCCGCGAAGCATTCCCGCGCAGCCCGCTGACGCGCAGCGAGATGGGGTCTCGTCGGCCAGGACGGGGCGGTAACGACAATCGGATGAGCGCCGTTTTATGCGGCCATCCGCCCAAGAATGAGTTTTCCAAAGAAGGAGACTGCGATGGTGGAAAGACTGGATTGGCCGATGAGCGGCATCGAGGGATTTGACCGGGGCTTCTCGACGGTCGACGGCGTGAGGCTGCACCATGTCAGCGGAGGGCGTCCAGACGGCGAGGTGATCGTATTGTTCGCCGGATTCCCCCAGAGCTGGTACGCATGGCGTAAAATCCTGCCGGCGCTCGCCGCCAAATACCGGGTCATTGCCCTGGATCTCCCCGGGCAAGGTGATTCAGATCGCCCGGTTGGCGGTTGCGATACGACAGGCATTGCCAAGATCGTGCGTGGCCTTGTCGAAAAATTGGGTGCCGATCGGCACTATCTTGTCGCCCATGATATCGGCGCTTGGGTCGCTTATCCCTACGCAGCGCTTTACGGAAACAGCGTTCTTGGTCTGGCCATTCTCGATACGGGAATCCCCGGCATCAGTCTTCCCGATGCTCTGCCCTGGTCGCCCGAAGTCGCCTGGCGCACGTGGCACGTTGCCTTTCATAACGTCCCCGACTTGCCGGAGGCGCTCATTGAAGGTCGGGAGGACATCTATCTCAACTGGTTCCTGCAACGCAAAGCGGCCAATCCGCAAGTGTTTTCCGAAAGCGACTTCGACGAATATCTGCGCGTTTTCCTCTATGGCGGCCTGAAGGGTGGCCTTGCCTATTACCGGGCAGTGTCGTTATCGGCGGAGCAAAACCGGGAGCTTGCCGCCAAGGGAAAGCTTGAAATGCCGGTCCTGGCCGTGCGCGCCGATCAAGGTTCCATGCCTGACCTCGTCGCACAACTGCAGAAGATCGCGACCAATGTCCGTGGAACCGCGATCGAAAACTGCGGCCACTATCTGGCAGAAGAACAACCGGACGCGCTGGTGCGCGAGCTCCTGCAGTTTTTCAGGTGAACCCGTATCGACAACCCATCCTGCCCAAGAGGGATGGGTTGTTCCGGCTGCGGTTGATCGCGGTGATCGACCGCAGCCCGCCGTTTCAGCGCCGACAACGGTGCGAATGGCACGCATCAACATATGCCGCAGAGATCACAAAGGAGGGAAGCAAATGTCTGGTTTGCAGCTACCACAGGACAAACTGATCGAGGTCTACCGCAACATGCGGATGATCCGCCGCTTCGAGGAGCGGGTGATG
>NZ_NWSW01000075.1:0-8252 GCF_002531805.1 Rhizobium sp. M1
GGCGCACAAGGCCGAGCATGAGGGTGTGGTCTGCGTCGAGAAGATCGCCGGCCTGCCGAATGTCCATCCGACCGACAAGGGCAAGGTTCCCGGCTGCACCTACTGCAATCCGCAGGTCGCCTCCGTCGGCCTCACCGAAGCCAAGGCCAAGGAGCTCGGCCGCGACATCCGCGTCGGCCGCTTCTCCTTCGCCGCCAACGGCAAGGCGATCGCGCTCGGCGAAGACCAGGGCATGGTCAAGGTGATCTTCGACAAGAAGACCGGCGAGCTTCTCGGCGCCCACATGGTCGGCGCCGAAGTCACCGAACTCATCCAGGGCTTCGTCGTCGCGATGAACCTCGAGACGACAGAGGAAGAGCTGATGCACACGATCTTCCCGCATCCCACAGTTTCCGAGACGATGAAGGAAGCGGTGCTCGATGCCTATGGCCGTGTGCTGAACGCTTGAGGCGCGACCATAAAACGCCGCTTGATCATGCGTCAAAGACGCAGCCGGCGCATTTCGGCTAGAGGAGGATTTTCAGATGGCACGCATTACGCTCAGGCAGTTACTGGATCATGCAGCGGAGGAGGGCTACGGCGTTCCCGCCTTCAACATCAACAATATGGAACAGGCGCTCGCCATCATGGAAGCCGCGGATGCGGTCCGCGCCCCCGTCATCATCCAGGCATCACGCGGCGCGCGCGCTTACGCCAACGACATCATGCTCAAGCATATGATGGATGCCGTCGTCGAAATTTACCCGCACATTCCCGTCTGCGTGCATCTGGACCACGGCAACGATCCGGCCAGCTGCATGACGGCCATTCAGGCAGGCTTTACCTCGGTCATGATGGACGGCTCGCTGAAAGCGGACGCGAAGACACCTGCCGACTGGGATTATAATGTCGGCGTGACAAAGAGAGTGACCGAAATGGCCCATCTCGGCGGCATCTCGGTCGAAGGCGAGCTCGGTGTGCTCGGTTCTCTGGAGACCGGCATGGGAGAGGCCGAGGATGGGCACGGCGCGGAAGGCAAACTGTCGCATGACCAGCTGCTGACCAACCCGGACGAGGCGGTGCGATTCGTGCGTGAAACTGGCGTCGATGCATTGGCAATCGCGATGGGAACCTCGCACGGCGCCTACAAGTTCACCCGTAAGCCCGACGGTTCGGTGCTGGCGATGAATGTCATCGAGGAAATCCACCGCAAGCTACCGAACACCCATCTCGTCATGCACGGGTCGTCGTCGGTCCCCGTCGAGTTGCAGGAGATCATCAACAAATACGGCGGCCAGATGAAGCCCACCTGGGGCGTGCCGGTCGAAGAAATCCAGCGCGGTATCAAGAACGGCGTGCGCAAGATCAACATCGACACGGACGGCCGCATGGCGATGACCGGGCAGATCCGCCGGGTCTTGCAGGAAGATCCGAGCGAATTCGATCCGCGCAAATATCTGAAGCCGGCAATGGCCGCGCTCACAAAGCTTTGCAAGGAGCGCTTCGAACAGTTCGGCACTGGCGGCATGGCGGAGCGGATTACGCCCCTTCATGTTTCGGTGATGGCAAAGCGCTATGCGTCCGGCGAGCTCGATCCGTGTTTCTCGTGATTATGAGCACATGGAGCACCGAAACCGTCGGAACTTATGTTCCGACCAGGTGCCAACTGTCTACCGGAGATCCCACAGCTCACATTCTGCGCCCGATAAGATGAACATTTAGACGCCATCAGCGCCGTTTGTAATACCGAAACGTAAAC
Source organism: Rhizobium sp. M1 (assembly GCF_002531805.1). Classification (NCBI taxonomy): domain Bacteria; kingdom Pseudomonadati; phylum Pseudomonadota; class Alphaproteobacteria; order Hyphomicrobiales; family Rhizobiaceae; genus Rhizobium; species Rhizobium sp. M1. The sequence continues at coordinate 1,739 of NZ_NWSW01000075.1, forward strand.
TTAATCAGTCCGTGTCATCCTGTCTCAATTCGGAGCAGCGAGTGCTTTTGGGAGGGGCAAAATGGACAGGATTCTTGCGCGGTTCAGGATTCAGACCAAGGTTATCGTACTGGTTCTGCCGCTGTTGCTGACGATCGTCGCTGTCGGCGCCACAGGACTCTACGCATCAGGTGTCCTAGAAGCGCGCCTCAGCACATCGAATGGCGTGGTCCGGCTGCTTTCAGGATTCAAGGCGGTTTATGCCGGCATTACGACGTTCCTTCGCGAGCCCGATGCGGCGACATTCAAGCAAGCCTCCGAAATAACTGCAGCACAGATCAGCGCACTCGACCGCATGATCGATGTGATTCCGGACGCCCAGGCTGCTGCTGAATTGCGCAAAGCGCAGCACGCAACCGGCACGATCCTGAGCCACATTAACGAGATATGGAAACTTCGACAGGACCGTTCGCAGCTCACGAACAACATTGCCGCGCAGCTCGACGCGCTGAACTCCGTGCAGATGGAACTTGGCAAGCACGCATTCAAGATCGTCGCCCAGGCTGCTCAGCTTGATAACAAGCGGAAATCGAGGCTTTCCGATACGTTGGCACTTCAATCCATTCTCAGCGGCTGCGAAAATCTCGAGGTTCAACTACGGTCGCTTGATGCCCAGTCCCTGCGACGCGAAGAAACAGCGGTGCGCGCATCGTTGGAAGCCCTCGCACAAAAACTATCGAAATCTGACCGTCTTCTCACTTCGTTGGGTGTGCGAGACGGGTCCCGCATCGCAGACAGGATTCTGGCATTTCTGAACCAAAGTGGAAGCCGGGAAACGGAGGGCCAGTCCGCGGAATTGGCCATCGCCAATGACTTGGCTGGTTTGTCGGAAAGGTTGCGAGTGCAGAGCGCGGCAGCGGTTGAACAAGCCGCTGCCGATCTGAATGGTTCGAGCGGTGGCTCTGTCGACGCCGACAAGGTGACGAAAAAGCTTCGGTCGATTGTGAGCAACGGCAGCGACGTAAAAATCGCCTTTGCCGGCCTTTTGGGCGAACCGACCGCGGATAACGTCAAGGCAGTCGAGCGAACCCTTTTTGTCTATGCAGGCGAGATACAGTTGCTGACGGAACTGGCGGCGATCGATTCTTACTTCGGCGACGTCCCGGGAACGGTAGGGGAAATCGCCGACAAATTACGCGAAAGCGCAACTGGACTGGAGGCAAATCGGGGCCATGCCGAGGAGCAATACCGCCACGCAACTGACAAGATCAACGAGATCTGGGGGTTGATGGACGCATTTGCGGACGCTCAGCGGCAGATGGCTTCGACCGAGCGGTCGTTGACGAACTCGGTGTCTCTGACATCTATGGCGATTGGATTTCTCGTCGCGATAGCATCGGGTGCTGCCTTGGTCGTCACGCTCAAGCGGCCAATCGGCTCAATCACCGAAATCATGCGACGTTTGGCAGGCGGTTCGTTGGACATTGCGATCGATGGAGACCGACGAAAGGATGAGATCGGCGAGATGGCGCGTGCACTTGCGGTCTTCAAAGAAAATGCCGTTCAGAAGATTGCCATCCAGGCGCGCACGGAAGAACTCCATCGACTGGCGGAATCGGAGCGGGAGATGAACGATCGCGAACGAGCTTCTACCCAGAAAAACATCGAACTGGCGGTAACGTCACTTGCGGACGGACTTAGAAATCTGGCGACCAGAGATCTGCGGAACACCATCGAGGTCCCATTTGCTGGGGATCTGGATATCCTCAGGCGAGACTTTAACAGCACCATCAGCGACCTAAGCTCAACGATACTGGACGTCCGTGCAACGTCAGCCGAAATTCACACCAATGGCCGGCTCCTGGCGGATGCGTCGGAAGAGCTTTCTCGCAGAAATGAACAGCAGGCAGCCTCGATCGAGCAAACCGCGGCGGCGATCGAAGCGATCACCATCACCGTAGCGGAGGCCTCTAAACGTGCAACGAACGCGGCTGACATCGTACAGCGCGTCAAGCTCGAAGCCGATGCCTCACTTGTTATCGTCGAACACGCTATCGCTGCGATGTCTCGGATCAAGGAGGCATCCGATCGCATAACAAGTATCGTAACGGTAATCGACGGAATAGCATTCCAGACAAATCTTCTCGCGCTGAACGCTGGCGTCGAGGCTGCCCGAGCTGGAGAAGCAGGGAAAGGATTTGCTGTCGTCGCGCATGAAGTCAGAGAACTTGCCCAACGCGCCGCTTCGGCGGCGAAAGAAATCGGCGCCCTTATCCATCATTCGACGACCGAAGTCGACGCGGGTGTGGATTTTGTCGAACAAGCCGGCCATGCCCTCGATGATATTGCGCTAAAGATTGGCGAGGTTTCCCGGGATGTTGGGCAGCTAGCACTCTCGAGCCAAAGCCAGGCAAAGAGCCTCAATGAGGTCAACCAGGCCGTAGGTACCATGGAAAGAGTGACCCAGCTGAACGCCGCAATGGCCGAGGAGGCTGGTGCGGCCACGCGCCGGCTTGCGGAGCAAGTAGACGACCTCGTTCAACTGGTCGGGTCGTTTGCACTTAATGAACCGCCATTAGCCCACGCCGAGAGGGCAGCCTAGCCTTGGGGTCAGCTACCCATGGCGATTCAGTCCACGTCTCAGCGCAATAAGGATATTCCCGTTGAAGCTCGATTCAAACAAGCAGTTCTCCGCCCTTCTTTTCGATATGGACGGGACGCTTCTGACTTCCATCGCCGCTGCCGAGCGAGTTTGGGGTGCGTGGGCGAAACGCCATGGGCTGGATCCCATCGCGTTTCTGCCAACAATGCACGGGCAAAGGGCGATCGACACGATTCGGCGGCTGGAGCTTCCCGGCGTGGACCCGGAGATTGAAGCTGCAAAGGTCACAAATGCGGAGATCGACGACGTGCATGGGGTTGTCGCGATTGCAGGAGCGGCAGAGTTCTTGGCTGCTCTTCCCACTGATCGGTGGGCGATCGTCACATCTGCGTCAAAGAAGCTCGCTCAGAGGCGACTTGAAGCCGCAGGGCTAAGCACACCACGCATTATCGTGACCGGGGAAGATGTCGCGGTGGGTAAGCCGAACCCTCAATGTTTCCTTCTCGCGGCAAAACGGCTCGGAGTTCCGGCTGGGAATTGTCTTGTTTTTGAAGATGTTGAGGCCGGCGTGAAAGCCGGGCAAGCGGCAGGCGCAGACGTAGTGGTCGTCACAGCGGCCGGGCACAATTTAAATTTACCTGGTAACCCAACCATAAATGACTACACAGAGGTCGCGCCGGTGGTATCCGCAGACGGACTGCTGTCAATCAAAGCGGTTTAGCCATGTTTCGGGGCGCTGGCGGCAGCGCGCCGGTCCTCATGGCGGGATTATCGAAAAGCGCGCGAATGGGCGCGGTGTACTCGTACTCGTCAGGCTCTGGAGCGGCTCGTCATAGTGGTCTTGATCGTCCGCCTCGAATTTGCCAAGGCAAAAGGCAGGGTGTTATCTAGAAGCTGACGGATGACCGTCTCGGATGCGTGGATCCTATGCGGACTGCCTGATCTTGATCTTAAACGGCAATATGATTTTCGCAGCCTCCTCGGCCTCCTCCCGGGAAGCCTCAATCAACCGGGCTATTGCAGGCCCGTAATCAAATGCGGGAACTGTCACCGTTGACAGCCAGGGAGCCAGCCAGTCGTTTAGGCGGTTGTCATCGAAACCCATCAAGATGACATCCTCGGGAATCGTAAGCCCCAGTTCAATCGCTGCGCGATGGACACCATAGGCGATCATGTCGTTGCCGCAAAAAATGGAGAGGCGCCTTTTGCTTTTCGAAAGCAATTTAAGCCCCTGCTCGTAGCCGGCCTCCATGGTATAGGCAGCCTCGACCTTCTTGACCGGACCGTGATCGCCCAGACCGGCTATGAAACCATCAAGCCGCTCGCTGCTTCCCGAGTAGCTTTTCGGACCGTGGATCGCTACGCAGTTCATGTAACCCCGCTCCGCAAAATATTGGCCGACTGCCATACCTGCAGCAAAATTGTCGACGCCCACATATGGCGCGACGATTCCCTCGGCCGGCCGCCGATTTACGAAGATTATGTTCTTTTGCCGGGAGCAAAGTTCGCGCAACCGCGGCGTATCGATCGCGCCTTGTAAAACGATGGCTTGCGCGCGCAGCCCTTGCGCATCAGCGAGCAGGCGATCCTGCTGCTCTGCATTTTCGGCCGCATTCGCCAGGACCATGGAAAGACCCGACGACTTCAAAGCATTTTCCAAAGATGCGGCAACGTCGGCGGTAAAGTGGTTCGATGCATCCGGCACGAGCATCACCACTACGCTGCTGCGAGCAAGACGGAGCGACCTGCCGATCTCCGAAGGAGTATAGCCGAGAATCTCCGCTGCCTTCTTGACGCTTTCGATCGTGTGAGGCGCGACCGCGTCGGCTTTTCCGCCAAAGTATCGGGACACGGTTGCCGTCGACACACCCGACAGGCGCGCGACATCTCTGACAGTAGGCGGCTTGGTCATCGCGGAAAACTCATATGTCTACTTCTAGCATCCGCTTCGTCGAAGCGGAAGGCCTCAGATGGCGTCGCCAGACCGGCGACGAAAGGCACCCTTCATGGTCAACAACACGTCGTCAAGCAATTTTAACGCTTGTTCACCTAACAGCGGCGGCTGATCAAAGCGCCAGGACGTTGTCTGCGTCGGCTGCGTGAGAATTGCAGTTGGCCAAGTTCCAGCGGTCGAAGCTATGTCAGCCATTCGAAGAAACAAGTCTGCAATGTAATCGTTGACATTGGCGAAAAGCTGTCATTGTATACGTTAACATCGGCCACGTCGCTGGATGAGCAAATCCGCAAGGCAAGTTTCTGGCGGTCGCGGCGGATGAAAATCGACTATTCCTGAAAGAGCGGAGGAAGCTGGGCTTTTATCGAGCCTGCAAATGGATACTGAACCGCAGACGGCCGATGTCGTCGCCAGCCTCTTCTTCACCTGCAGTGTCGACGTTAGGAAATTTGCAACCGAGCGGCGGCAACGCCCATGCAGAAAAATTCACCCCCTATGACCACTCACGCTAGAACCCGGAGCCATTCATGCTTGATCTGCAAAACGCCAAGGGCCAGAATATTGCCCAGACGATCGAAAATTTCATGACGCTTGATCTGACGGGTGTCGGCCTTATAGGCAAGATCTACAACGCGCTGCAATCGCATCAGCCGGGCCCCGCCTGCATGGATGGCGCCAATTTGATCGTCGATGTGGTTCGCGAACATGGCGGCCCGATCGTGATTGCGACGGGATTTCCTGAAGGCGGCGGCGTCCCGGAAACAGACGGCCCGGTCGGCGCAGCGCTCCTCGCGCGCGCACTCTTCCTCGGGCTTGGTGTCGAGACCGTTATTCTGACCGATGACGATTGGGTCGGCATGATGGAGGGGACATGTCGAGGTGCCGGCCTTGCGCCGCTTTCGTTCCCTGAGGATGGCCGGATCAGATCGGTCGACTTCGTCCGGCCAGTCTATATTCGCAGCGTCCCGAAGGATACGGCGGGGTGCAAGGTCATCACGGATCAGCTTCTCGAGGTAACAAAGCCTTCGCTGGTGATCTCGATCGAGCGGCCAGGCCAGAACGACAAAGGCCTTTACCATGGACTTGGCGGGCGTCCGCTCGACAATCTTGTCGCAGATCTCGACCAGTTTTTCCTGAGCGCCAAGAAGCGCAAGATCCCCTTCATTGCCATCGGGGATGGCGGCAACGAACTTGGCATGGGGCTGATCGGTGAAGATCTCAAGGCTTTTTCGCCCAAGGCCAGGGATAGCGGACATCCTGGCCGGGGCGGCGTTGCTGCGGCAACCTCGGCGGATCACCTCATCGTATCGAATGTCTCAAACTGGGGAGCAACCGGGTTGATCGCCGCGCTGTCCGCACTTTTGGAGAAACCGTCAGTCTTTCACGACGGCGCGTTGGAACGCCGATGCATAGAACAGTGCGTCTCGTTCGGCGGCGTTGACGGGATGTTCATGGGGCCGGAGCCGGCTGTTGACGGCATCTCCGCCCGGGAATGGGAAGGGCTTGTTGATACGCTGCGCAACACGCTTAACCGATTGGCCGGTCGGGTCATCGGATGGAAAGGCGACAGCGGCGACTGGCGCCAGTTGAAGTGACGGAAGCGCCCGAGGGCTCGCCGACTGGCGGCACGCAGACGCGCAAGCCCCAAGTCTCGAAGATCTCCATCGGCGCGCCTGAGCGTTGCCGATTTTCCGATGACCTCGTTGCGGTCGGATGCCGACCGCGACAAATCTTTTGAACGCCTCGACATTTGCCCCGCCAGCCAAGATCTGAGCCTTGCTCGTCAAAGCCGGTTCCTGCAGCAGGCTCTGTCGAAACAGCCGATTTGAGAGCGTTTGGCCAAGGGTGGCCGCGGCAGCGGTCGATGCGTCCGCCACGCATGGCGTCTTCATTATCAACCACCATATCATCCCTCCTTTGATCGGTAACGAGGCCGCTTAGTCGCCGTCAACGAAAATGTAATCGTTGACATCGAGTTT
>NZ_NWSW01000076.1:0-8022 GCF_002531805.1 Rhizobium sp. M1
TCTCGACACCCGAAAATGCGTTCGCCGGACGCTTACAGTCGTTCTACGACCTGAAAGCCAGTCGGTAAAGCAATTCTCGCGGCAGCCGTCGTTTTTGCGCGACGTCAGCCGAAATGAAGGCCCGGCGCGATCGCGGCCCGACCCTCATTCTATCGGAGGCGAGCGCCTGCCCACCTCACTGCTGGCATGCTTCGCTGAGTGAGCCGGTGCCGGCCGTGCAGCCCGGCACCTGCTGAAGATCCGGATTGACGCCCCCGGGATTGATTGTGCTGCGCCCGCTGTTGAGATCGACGCCGCCAGTTCCGATGGTGCTGCCGGTCGTACCGGGATCGGTGCCGACAGAGCCGGTGCCGGCCGAGCCCGTACCGACGGATCCGGTACCGGCCGAACCCGCGCCCGAGCTCCCCGAGCCGCCGATGACAGGCGCCACCGAAAGCCGCCCACTGGAATTTGCACCGCCGGTCGTCTGCGCCAGCGCCGAGCCGGCAAGGCCGATCGAAAGAAGCGATATCGCGATGAGTTTACAGGACATGGTTTTCTCCATCCTTGTTGTCTCAGAGGGGAGAACCTGTCCGGCGGCGGCATTGTTCCTTTCACGAGCTACGATCGCGGGACGATTGCTTCGGGCTAGTATTCGGGCGTCTACAATTAAAAACCCATTTGACGAAAGAAGGGGTCGCCTTTCAGTGCCGGATGCAAAGTGTGCATTTTTGGTAGGATTTTCTTGATGTCTTTATTCTTTGAGATTGCGAGGAGAGATAGCACTTTCGGGAAGTATATTTTTTGAGGATAGCTGTCGTTCGATGCGGATAGATATGATTTTTGTGATTTCGATATTTGAACGTCGCTGCACAACGAGTTAAAATAATTAAATACAGAATTTGCGTCTTCGCTCTCTAATTTTGTTATTACGTCATGAAAGTGAGGCCAGTCATTTGTATGCATAAAGAGCGGCGCAATCCCGGCCGCTGCTCGACAAAGCCAGAAGTCTTCCGCTATCTTTCCCGTATTATTTCCAAGAAGCGCAATCACATCCCCTCTTGGCAGGAACTTGCCAGCGACAAAAATTGCGCCGTGGAGGCAGACGCCGCCTCTTAGTGATGCGATTTTACAAAAGTTCCGAACCAGTTGGATCAACTTATTGACGCGTTGGAATCTCGCGTGAAGGAGGTAGCCAGTTATTTCAACGAATGAAGCATCATCGACAAATGCCCCAGTTGAGATAAAATCACTGAGCTCATAAAATGCAGCATTGTTACTGTTCGAGTAGGCCAGATACCGAAGTGCAGTTGATCTCATTGCAGGACTGTTTTTGATAAGCCAGACTAGATCGCCGTCGGGGATATTGTGGCCGCACTCGTGCATCAGACTGAAAATAAATTTATGAATCTTGGATCCGTTGTCTCTTTTAAACGGAGATTCCGGTCCTGGTTCTCCTCCATTTTTCCGATCAAGCCAGGTTTCGTACTTGGAAGCGATCGAATCTTGAATGGTTGAAGATTTGTCACCTTTCGCGATTGCGTCTGCAAACTCAGCCAATTCCGAATTCTCTTCAACGCAAAAATGATCGAAAGCCTCGGGCTGAGAGAGAATTCGCGTCTTTGAGGAGTTTAGGCGCAGTTGGCGAGACTGGAGAGTCAAATCTAAGTCGCGCACGACGGCTTTTGCCTGCGCTAACGTGTTAACGCCGATGTCCATGTCATCCATGAATCTCGCATAGTTAGACACGGCTGAATTTTCACAAACCTTGTCTACCTCGTACAACATAGCGTTCGCTAGAACCCGCGTTGCCGTAGTTTCGATCTGAGGCATTCCAATTTGCGTTAGGGGCATAAAATCAGGTGTCCACGTCATGCGATTTAAGACGTGGATCAATAGATCTAATACAGCTTCGCGAATGTTGGCTAGAGAAGCAATTATATTTCGGAGATGCTGGAAATTTATGAAGTCATAAAAATTTGCAACGTCCGTGATCACGATATAATTGTTCTCATTAGCGAAACCAAAAACCGCTTTTTGAAATCGCTTCCAACTTGCAAATGAACCATATTGATGGTCGCTCTGCTGAAAACCTTTAACAAAGTTGCCATCGTCCGGCTCAAAGAACGCGGCCTTGCTGGGCGCTTTCGATTTAAGTTCAAAGAATATACTTCTGGAAAGCCGCTCTAACACAAGCAGGTCTCTGGGGTGGACCAGTGTCATTTGGCGGCATAAACCGCGGGACTTTTCCGCTAAAAACCTCTTTGGCTTCCTTACGATGTACTCCCCAGACAGAACCTCTCTTTGAATCTGAGAAATCAATTTCGTTAAGTTATCGTTATAGTCGCGGTACTCGATTGCATCGAATACGAGTTGTTTTCTAAGTTGATAGCGAACACGCTTCTTCCATTCTTCGCGCATCAGCGAAGCAGAGAAGACATCTTTGAGGTCCTGTTGCAGGAATTGGAATTTGGGAGACTGCAAGTAGGCGGCTTTCAATTTAGCTTTGAATCAATGTTCGCAGCATTACCTACCTAAAGGCGATCGGCAAGTCTTGCGAACTAACGCATTCGTCACCGTGTCAGCTGAGCTTGTGACTATGATTTTGGTGCAGTTCAACTTGCCACTTCGATGAGACGTATGACGCTCAGCGATTGGCATGAAGTATCCAGCTATTTCAAATATGGGAGAAAAATGGTGCCGCTTACGTGACTCGAACACGTGACCCCATCATTACGAATGATGTGCTCTACCGACTGAGCTAAAGCGGCATTTGGCGGCCGAAGCGTGCGGCCTGCGATTTGCATGGCGCTGATACAGGCATTGTCCGAAGATTTCAAGCACCCTGTCATGCCTTTGACAAAAAAGAGGGCAGGGGTGTGGAAGACCGCCCTCAGAGCGCCAGCCGGGCGCGGGCGGCCCTGTATTCAGCCTCCAGCCGGTCGACGAGTTTGGCCACCGGCTCAACCGCCTTGACGGCGCCGATGCCCTGGCCGCTGCCCCATATGTCCTTCCAGGCCTTGGCGCCGCCGGTCGCCTGTTCGAAATCCATCTTCGACGGGTCGGCGACGGGCAGGTTGTCGGGGTCCATGCCGGCGGCGACGATCGAGGGCTTGAGATAGTTGCCGTGCACGCCGGTGAAATAGTTGGAATAAACGATGTCGGCCGCAGCCCCCTCGACGATCGCCTGCTTGTAGGCGTCGGCAGCGCGCGCCTCTTGCGTGGCGATGAAGGGCGAGCCGATATAGGCCATATCGGCGCCCATCGCCTCGGCGGCGAGGATGGCGCCGCCGGTCGAAATCGCGCCGGCAAGCAGCAGCGGCCCGTCGAACCATTCGCGGATTTCCTGGACGAGGGCAAAAGGCGACAGCGTGCCGGCATGGCCGCCGGCGCCCGATGCCACCGCAATCAGCCCGTCGGCACCCTTCCGGATCGCCGAATGGGCATGGCGATTGTTGATAATGTCGTGCAGCACGATGCCGCCATAGGAATGCACTGCGGCATTGACCTCCGGCACGGCGCCGAGCGAGGAGATGACAACAGGCACCTTGTATTTGACGCAGAGCGAGAGGTCATGCTCCAGCCGCTTGTTCGACATGTGGACGATCTGGTTGACGGCAAAGGGTGCCGCCGGTCGCTCCGGATGGGCGGCGTCGTGGCGGGCAAGCTCCTCGGTGATCTCGGCCAGCCATTCGTCGAGCTGGCTTTCCGGCCGGGCGTTCAGCGCCGGAAAGGCGCCGACGACGCCTGCCTTGCATTGCGCCAGGGTCAGCGCCGGATGCGAGATGATAAAGAGCGGCGAGCCGATCACCGGCAGTCTGAGTTTATCCTTGAGGATCGGGGGCAGGGCCATGGTTCACCGCTCGCATTGACGTTTACGAAAACGTCAATCTCATAACAGAGAAGAAAAGCCGATAAAAGAGCGGCTGCCATGCCTTCGTCGATTTCAGCCCGATATATCAGGCGGAGAGAACGATAGGTAAGGCCCGAGCGCCCGTGAAAGCTGGCGAATATCGCCTGAGATCAACGGTGGGCGAGTCCGCAAGGCTTGCGGTTTGCCGCACTTGCCGCTACCGAATTTTGATGGAGAACGGCGGGGATTGTGGTCCGACGCCGGGTTCAAGGTGAAGGACTAGATGTGAGCGGATTAGAAACGGCCATCAGAACAGCGCTCGAAAATGCCGATCGCGACAATCCGGAAGTTCGAGCGAGGATCTACCAGTCGGCCCGCCAGGCGCTGGAAGCGGGCCTGCGCAAGCAGGATATTACCGATGCCGACGCCGTCGCCCATCACCGCCACCGCCTGGAAAGCACCATTCATGCCATCGAAGGCGAGGAGCGCGACCGGCTCCACCCCCGCCAACGGCCGCCAGAGGTGCCGGTGCCGCCGGTCGTCGAAATGCCGGCGCCACCGGTTCATCGGGGCGACGTGACCGATATCGGCAGCCTGATCGACAGTCCGGTGGCCGCGGGCGAGGCCCGCTCTCCCGAGGTGGTCATGCACCGCAGCGACGAGTCGAGCCTCGACAACGTCCACGCCGGCAATGCCGATCATCTCGCGGCCGCCCCGGCCGGCGAGGAGCGGCTGACGCGCGGCGAGCGTGCGACCAGCATGGATTTCCGCCCGGAGCGGGCGGCGGGCCGCCGCAAGCCGCGCAAGTTCTTTTCGCGGCTCCTCGTCTGGTGCGTGCTCTTTGCCTTCATCGGCATCGGCGCCTGGTGGGCCTATACGTCGGGCCTGCTGTTGACGGCGGCCGAACGCGACACCAGCGTCGCCAATCCGCCGGCGAGCACCCAGCCGGAGGATTTCACCGGCAATGACGACAGCGCCGGCGATGGCGCCACCCACACCGATCAGCCGGTGACCATCGATCCGCAAAACAGTTTTTCGGCCGACTGGATTCCGGTGTTCAAGCCTGAAGAGGCCGACAAGATCAAAAGCGGCCCGCGGGCCCGCACCGAAAACATCACCGAGAATGACGGTCCCGCCGTGCGCCTGATTTCCGAAAGCGGCGCGGCTGACGGCAATATCTCCTTCAGCGTTCCGGCCTCGGTGCTGCAGCAGCTTGCCGGCAAATCCTCGACCATCGCGCTGACGCTGCAATCGACCACCGACGAGCCGACGCAGGTGACGGTCGAATGCAATTTCCAGTCGCTCGGCAATTGCGCCCGCCATCGCTTCACCGTCACCCGCGAAAAGTCGGATGCGCTGCTGCAGGTGAAGTTCGACCGCTCGCTCGCCCCGAATTCGCCGGGCACGCTGACGATCAACAGCGATCTCGACGGCAAGGCGCGCGGCATCAACCTCTTCGCCATCCGCATCCTGCCGGGGCAGTGACCGGCGTCTTACAGCGCCGCGTCTGAAAAGACGCGCGGCGCTGTCCGGCAATTATGCAGCCGGGCGGCAGACGGCCTATTTCAGGAAGCCGGGGCCGGAGCCGATGATCTCTTCGTCGACCGCGCCGATCGCCGCCTTGTCCTTACCGTCATAGTCCATCCTGTTCAGCATGTGACGGATGAGCTGCAGACGCGCACGCCGCTTGTCATTGGCGCGGATGACGGTCCATGGCGCGAAATCCGTGTGGGTTTCCTTCAGCATCCGATCGCGCTTTTCGCTGTAATCGCCCCATTTCGTCAGCGCCGCGATGTCCATCGACGACAGCTTCCAGACCTTCAGCGGATCGTGCCTTCGGTCATGGAACCGCTTGATCTGCATCTCCCGGCCGATATCAAGGTAGAATTTGAAGAAGAAGATGCCCTCATGGGCGATGATCTTTTCGAGCTGCGGCGCCTGTTTGAGGAAGCCTTCATATTGCAGCGGCGTGCAGAAGCCCATGACCGGCTCGACGCCGGCGCGGTTGTACCAGGAGCGGTCGAACAGCACGAATTCGCCCGATGTCGGGAACTGCGCGACATAGCGCTGGAAATACCATTGTCCCTGTTCGCGTTCGGTCGGCTTGGCGAGGGCGACGACGCGCGCAAGGCGTGGGTTCATATGCGCCGAGGAAGCCGAGATCGCGCCGCCCTTGCCGGCCGCGTCCCGTCCCTCGAACAGCGCCATCACCCGCTTGCCTGATGCCTGCAGCCAGAACTGCACCTTGACGAGTTCCACCTGCAGCTTTTCCAGCTGCTCCAGATAGTCCTCCTCGTTGAGTTTCTTCTTGTAGGGAAATGCGCCGGATTCCAGCGCATGTTCCTCCACCCAGTCCGGCAGGACAGGATCATCGACGTCGAAGACGCGCTTCTTGCCGCGGATATCCAGTTCCACCGCCCTGCTTTCGACATCCTCGCCCATATGCTCCTCCTGCGCTGGTGGCCATCTTGCCGCAGGCGAACATATTTGCCATTGAAAATCAAATCTTTCGCGGGCCGCCGGCAATATTTCTCAAGGCTTGCGCTGCGGTCTTTCGTTTCGGGCGCGGCAGCCGAAAACTTCTGTCATGAATTGCCGCTATCAGGCAGAGTTCCAATATAAAGAAAAACGAATCGACGCCGCGAGGCCCACTTGCAAGACGAAATCCCGTGGAGAAAAAGCCTGTTGGCGCGCATCCGACGCGAGCGGCCGGTGCTGCTTGCGGCCATCCTCAGCGCCCTCATCGCTCTCGCCGCCGGCATGAACAAGTGGGTGGTGCTTGTTCTCCTGCTCGTGATGAGCTTGACCGCGCTGTTCAACGAGGCGCCGGTGCTTAAGCCGGAGCCGGGCGAGCCGGAGGAGACGGAGCCGGAAGCGCCGCCGAGCCGCCTGCCTGACATTTCCGCCACGCTTGCCGGCCTCGATATTCCCGTGATGGTGCTGTCGGAAGATGCCTCGGTGCTCTTCCAGAACCGCGCCGCTGAAAAGGCCTTCGGCGAAGTGGCGCTCGGCGCCCACATATCGGCCCGGCTGCGCTCGCCCGGCGTGCTCGACATGGTGCGCGAAACCATCGCCACCAATGCGCCGAACCAGATCGAGCATGCCGAGCGGCTGCCGTCCGAGCGCGTCTATATCGTCCGCAGCGCGCCCGTCGAATTCAAGGCCGACGGCCAGCGCGAGCGGTTTTTCATCCTCTCCTTCCGCGATATATCGGAGGTTCGCCGCATCGACCGCATGCGCTCCGATTTCGTCGCCAATGCCAGCCACGAGCTGCGCACGCCGCTCGCCTCGCTGCGCGGCTTCATCGAGACCATTCAGGGGCCGGCGAAGAACGATCAGAAGGCGCAGGCGCAGTTCCTGGGCATCATGTTCGATCAGACGACACGCATGAGCCGGCTGGTCGACGACCTCCTGTCGCTTTCGCGGCTGGAACTGAAATCGCATATCGCACCGGATGAGAAGGTCGACCTGGTGCCGCTGCTCGGCCATGTCCGCGACTCGCTGGTGCCTCTGGCCAGAGACGTCGGCGTCGATATCAACCTGCATCTGCCCGACGGCAAGGTCGAGGTGCTGGGAGATCGCGACGAGCTCGTCCAGGTCTTCGAAAACCTGATGGAAAATGCCTGCAAATACGGCCAGGAAGGCAAGGTCGTCGACGTCCGGCTGAAGAATGGCGCCGGCGGGCCCGTCGAGGTCAGCATCATCGACAAGGGGCCGGGCATCCCGGCTGAGCACGTGCCGCGTCTGACGGAACGCTTCTACCGCGTCAGCATCGAAGACAGCCGCTCGAAAAAAGGCACCGGCCTCGGCCTTGCCATCGTCAAACACATCCTCACCCGCCACCGGGCGCGGCTGATCGTCAAATCCGAAGTCGGCAAGGGCACCGATTTTACCGTGCGGTTCTGACGGGGCGAGGGGACGTGCCATACGAGACAGCTGAGTTAAGTCCCCTCTCCCCGTAAAACGGGAAGAGGGTTAGGGTGAGGGGCAAATCCCACGGAACGACTTCAATGAGAGGCCCCAAGCCAAAAACCACTGCCCGAGCGCGATCATTGCGTCAGTCCGATAACGATGCGGAGGGCAAACTTTGGAATGAGCTGCGCGACCGGCGGCTCAACGGACATAAATTCGTCCGGCAATTGCCGATCGGCCCCTATTTTGCGGATTTCGCCTGTCGTGAACTGCGGCTG